>DAOWGY010000002.1 GCA_030641695.1 Gammaproteobacteria bacterium | reverse complement strand
TCGCTCGACGACTTGCTGGCGCAGGCCGATTACTGGGCAAGACAACGCGAATCGGGTCAGGTGGACCTCGACGATGTCCGCAAAGCAATAGGTGAACGGCGACGGAGACTGAGCCGCATACAGTCGAAAATCGTCGATGCCATCAAACGGGATACGCTACTGATCGACACGTCCGGGGACTGTGTCGGGCAGGTGAACGGAATCTCCGTCCTCGACCTCGGGGAGTTCCGCTACGGCCACCCGGTCAGGATTACAGCCACGACACGAATCGGTACCGGCGACGTGGTCGACATCGAGAGAGAAGTCGAACTCGGCGGCGCGATCCACTCCAAAGGCATGATGATCCTGTCCGCAGCACTGTCGTCACGTTATGCGCCCAATATGCCCTTGTCCCTGAGCGGCAGCGTGGTTTTCGAGCAGTCCTATGGCGGTGTCGAAGGCGACAGCGCGTCGGTAGCCGAGCTGTGTGCCCTGTTGTCGTCTTTGGCTCGTGTACCGATCCGGCAGAACATTGCCGTGACAGGGTCCGTGAACCAGTTAGGCAGAGTCCAGGCCGTTGGTGGGGTCAACGAGAAGATCGAAGGATTCTTCGATATCTGCAGGGAGCGCGGCCTCGATGGTTCGCATGGGGTCGTAATCCCGCACGACAACGTCAAGCACCTCATGTTGCGGGAAGATGTTGTGGATGCCGTGCGGCAAGGCATGTTCAGTGTCTTCGCCGTGAAACATGTTGATGAGGCCGTAACGATCCTGACCGGCATGGAAGCCGGCGTGAGAGACGACGACGGAGATTTTCCGCAGGGCTCGGTCAATTTCGGCGTCGAGGAGCAGTTGATCAGCTACGCGAAGTTGCGCAAAGGATTCGCGGAGCAGGGGCCTGCAAGTGATGGCGACTGACTCGAAATTTCGTGTGGTCATAGCGGTCACTGAAACCACCCCGGTATCGCCGTTGTGGCACGCTGCAATGCAGGTTCTCGAAGAGTCGCCCGCTGAGCTCGTCGCCCTGTTCGTCGAGGATGACCGATGGCGCCTGGCTGCAAGCTTGCCGTTCACGCGCGAGTTTTCCCGAATTGGCGGTACCGAGGTCGATTTTACGCGGCAGCGCGCGGAACAGATCAGCAGGGAGGTGGTCGCACGCGTGCATCAGGTGATCCGGCGACTTGCGGCAGACGCCGAGCTTACGCCGAATTTCGAAGTCTCGCGGGAGTCCGATCGTGTGCGTATCAAGGAGATCGTCGGGAGTAGTCAGAACGTGCTGGTAGCCCCTTCCTGCATCAGTAATTGGCCAATCTACGCGATGCTGTCGAAGCTTGAATGCCGGATTCTGCTCGTCGAAGCGTGCGAAGAGAGTGAGCGATCACCCGGATACTAGAGGCGCGCCAAGCGGCCTGGCGGCCACAGCTATCGCTCGCGCTTCAAGAAGCGCTCCAACAGGGCTCACTACTGGTTGTTGGAGCGGTTCTCGAACCGCGACTTCTGCTGGCCCCAATCGCGCTTCTAGTGCTGATGAGCGCCGGCTGACATCGCTGTAATCGCCGGCATTGCGAGAGTCAGTATCCCGAGTCCGACGATGAGCAGGCCGGCACCCAGCCGGGTTCGTCGTTGCTGCAACAGTTGCGAGAATCGCGCCGCCCCAAGGCCTGTCACCAGCATGGCAGGCGTCGTGCCGAGGCCGAAGGCGAGCATGATCAGAGCGCCATCGCCTGCCTCGCCGCTCGATGCGGCGACCAGCAACACGCTATAGACGAGCCCGCAAGGCAGTAACCCCCACAACAGCCCCAGCCCCAGCGCATGTGGCAGGCTGGTCACGGGCAACAGGCCCTTGGCGAACGGTGCGACACGCTCCCAGACGGCACCTCCCATGCGTTCGAGGCCGCCGAGCATGCGCAGGTCGAATGCAATCTGCAGGCCGATGAGAATAATGAGTGCGCCGGCCGCAAGCCGTACCGGCCCGGCCAGCGCGGGTGTCAGTCCGATAAAACGGCCGCCGAGCGCGGCGATCACGAGACCGAGAATTGTGTAGCTGGCAAGCCGACCTGCATTGTAGGTAATGGCCATGGGTAACTGCCGCCGGAGCCCGGTTACGCTCGCATGCATCGCAAACAGCCCCGAGATGCCTGCACACATGCCGAGACAGTGGGCACTGCCGAGCAGTCCCGCAAGCAGCGCGGTAGTCAATGCAGCAGCCAGCTCGCTCATTCGGCGCCGTCGTCGGGTGGCCGCTTGTCGTCATCCATGATTACACGCACGGCAGGCGTATCCATATCATCGAACTGACCGCTACCGACGGCCCAGAAGAATGCCCACACGGCACCACCGAGTATCAGTAGTGCGAGCGGTATCAGAAGATAAAGAATATTCACGTGGATACCCGTTGGAGCGCTTCTCGAAGCGCGATTTGGTCTATTCGCGCTTCGAGAAGCGCTCCAACAGTGCTTCGAGACGCGCTCCAACAACTCATTCAAACCTACTCAATCGCAGCGCATTGAGTACGACAATCAGTGAACTTGCGCTCATGCCGATCGCGGCAAGCCATGGTGGAACGAAACCTGTCGCCGCCAGCGGCACTGCTGCCAGATTGTAAACGATCGCCCAGCCGAGGTTCTGACGTACGACGCGCATTGTTTGCCTCGATGCGCGCAGCGCCGTAACAATTGGCTGCAAAGAATTCCCGAGCATCAGTATGTCGGCACTCGATTGCGCGAGCGATGCAGCGTGCGATGGCGCAATCGAAGCATCTGCGCCCGCAAGTACAGGTGCGTCGTTAATGCCGTCGCCAACCATGACAACGACTTCGCCGGCCTGTTGCAAGGCACGAATGGTCGCCAGCTTGTCATCGGGTGAACAGCCCGAACGCGCGTCCCCGATACCGAGAGTTGCTGCGATGCGGTTCACCGCTACCTCCCTATCGCCGCTGACGAGCGAAACTGAAAGTCCAATTTTCTCTATTAATATCAATGTATTGTGCGCATCGTCGCGCAATGCATCGTCGACCTCGAAGACTGCGGCAACCTGTTCATGAGAGCCCAGGAATACTTGCGTGACTGCGACGTCATCTGCGGCATGGCGCAATGGCGCAGGTATTCCTGTGACGAATTCGGCACTACCGAGCTTCCAGTGCCGGCCATCGACGACACCTTCCACACCGGCGCCAACGCTGACGGCGAGATCGCTTGCCTGCAATGTCGTCTCATGTTTGACGAAGGCGCGAGCGATCGGATGCGTCGATGCGACTTCCAGTGCTGCGGCGATCTGCAGACAGTCTCGCTCATTGAAGTGTTGGTCCTGGACTGTTGTTCGCGTGATTTCCGGCGCACCTCGCGTTAGCGTACCGGTTTTATCGAATACGACATGCGTAGCCTTCGACAGCGTTTCGATTGCATCGCCATTGGTGACCAGCAGGTGCAAGTCTGCAAGTCGACTGCCTGCCGCCGCGAATGCGGCGGGCGTCGCCAATGCGAGCGCACACGGACAAGTGACGACGAGCACGGACAAGGTGATGACGAACGCACGCTCGGCATCAATAAAGTACCAGGTCGTCGCGACCACGGCGGCAATCATGAGTATTGCGACCACTATGTAGCTCGCGATTCGATCCGCGAGATGCACAAACGCGGGTCTCGTATACCGCGCACGTTCGCTCAGGCGACCGATCGTGCCGAGGGTCGTGTCCACGCCTGTCTTTTCAACGCGCATCTCGACGACGCCATCCAGGTTGATACTGCCCGCAACGACTGCATCGCCGAGCGCCTTTTGCCGAGGCGCCGATTCGCCCGTGAGCAGGGACTCGTCAACGGTGCTGATGCCATCGACGATTGCACCGTCGGCGGGAAACGACTCACCCGCGCGCACCAGTACGCGGTCCCCGGCAACAAGCTGGCTGACAGCGACTGACTGGCGTGCATCGCCATCGATACGAGTTGCTAAATTCGGCAACAGCGAGGAAAGGGCGGTACTGCGATCGATCGATCGATGCCGCGCCTGCATTTCGAGGTAACGCGCGACGGTCAGGAAGAACACGAACATCGTTACCGAGTCGTACCAGACGGCGGGGCCGTTCGTGTAGGTCGCATAAATCGATGCGGCATAAGCGCTGCCAATCGCTATCGAGACGGGCAGGTCCATGCCGGGCCTGCGAGCGCGTACGCCGCGGACTGCGCCGGCAAAGAACGGACGTGCCGAGTAGAACACGACCGGCGTGGTCACGATGAAAGAGACGAGTCGCAGGAAGCGCTCCATCTTCGCGTCGATGCCCTGAAACTCACCGGAATACAGCGCAACGGCAAACATCATTACCTGCATCATGCCGAGTGAGGCAACCAGCAGCCGCTTTAGCGCAGCGCGCTGCTCGCCGCGCTCGGGGCGTTCGATCGAATCAGGCGCGAGCGGCTGCGGCCTGTAGCCGAGGCTCGCCAGTGCGGCGAGGATGCCACCGAGGCCGATGGCCGCGGGTTTCCAGGTCACCCGCAGGCGATGCGTGACGGGATTGATATCGGCGCTCGCGACACCTGGCATAGTCGACAGTGTGGAATCGATCAGCCAGCTGCATGCGGCGCAATACATGCCGCCGACATAGACGGACGCTTCCGCGCGATCGCCCTGGCGCGTCGAAAATGCGGCCAGCATGTCATCACGATCGAAAACCTGCCATTCGCCGGCTTCCTCGGGCGGGCGTACAGCACCGGGTTCGGGTGTCTCGCGGGAATCGTAGTAACGCTCCAGACCGGCGTCGCGAATAAGCGCGGCGACGGCCTTGCAGCCGGGGCAGCACACAGGGCGCTGCTCGCCGCCGATTTCTACCCGGATGTCACAATCGGCCGGGATCGGCAGCGCACAGTGAAAACACCGTTCAGCGGCCGCCATCGCTGTTTGCGCTGGCAGGCACGAGCCGCAC
>DAOWGY010000187.1 GCA_030641695.1 Gammaproteobacteria bacterium | reverse complement strand
GGATGCTTAGACATTGCCACCTATCGCGGTTCCAGAACCGCTCCAACAACCAGTAGTGAGCCCTGTTGGAGCGCTTCTTGCAGCGCGATCGGGCCTAATCGCAGTCGCGGTTCGAGAACCACTCCAACAGAAAGTCATGCTGCTTGCCTCAGGGATTCGATCAACGAGCCGCCCTCCGCTGCCTTCGGCTTGACGAGCCAGAACTTCGTCAGAAACGTTCGGTAATCGTCGAGGATCATGTCGCCCCACTCGCTGCCCGTCGCGTCGATATGCAACATGATCAATAAGCGCAGATGATGCAGGTGGGCTTCCATGCTCTCGGGAGTGATGCGGTGAATGTCGATGAGCTCATGGTTGTAGCGATCGACGAAGTCGCGATCGATGTCGAGTACGTAAGCGAAGCCACCCGTCATGCCCGCCCCGAAATTCACGCCGGTGCGCCCAAGCACAACGACGACACCGTCGGTCATGTATTCACAGCAATGATCGCCGGACCCCTCGATGACGGCCGTCGCCCCTGAGTTACGCACTGCAAACCGTTCCCCGGCGCGCCCTGCGGCGAATAATTGTCCTCCGGTTGCACCGTAGAGACAGGTGTTGCCGACGATCGCGGTCTCCCTGGCGACATAAGCGGTTCCGCCCGGCGGACGCAGGGTAATGCGACCACCGGACATGCCCTTGCCGACGTAATCGTTGGCGTCACCGACGAGGTCGAGATTCAGTCCCGATACGTTCCACGCGCCGAAGCTCTGCCCGACCGTGCCGGTGAGGCGAATATCAATCGGTGCATCGCGCATGCCCTCGTTGCCATGCAGTCGTGCGATCTCGCCGGACAGGCGAGCGCCGATCGAACGATGATAGTTGCAGACGTCGAACTCGAAGCTGCCGCCACCTTTCGTCTCGATGGCCGGGTACGTCGCGTTCAGCATTTCTTCCGCGAGCTCGCCCTTGTCGAACGGGTCATTGCGAAGGTCGGTACAGAATTGCGGTGCATCTTTCGCAAGCCCCTGATCGGAGATGATCGGGCTCAGGTCGAGCCTCGACTGTCGCTCCGTATCGCCTTGCTGCAATTCGATCAGGTCGACGCGGCCGATGAGTTCATCGAAAGAACGAACACCGAGTGCCGCCATCTGCTCCCGTACCTCCTCGGCGACAAAACGGAAAAAATTGATGACCATCTCGGGCAGGCCGGTGAAATAATCACTGCGCAGCACATTGTTCTGTGTTGCAACGCCCGTCGCACAATTGTTGAGGTGACAGATACGCAGGTACTTGCAGCCGAGCGCCACCATCGGTCCGGTACCGAAACCGAAACTCTCTGCACCAAGAAGCGCCGCCTTGACGACGTCGAGTCCGGTCTTCAATCCACCATCAGTCTGCAATCGAACCTTGTGCCGCATGTTGTTCACGCGCAGCACCTGGTGCGCCTCGGATAAGCCGAGTTCCCAGGGACTGCCCGCGTACTTGACCGAACTCAGCGGGCTCGCGCCCGTGCCGCCATCATAACCCGAGATCGTAATCAGGTCCGCGTAGGCCTTGACCACGCCGGCGGCGACCGTACCGACGCCAGGCTCTGCGACGAGCTTGACCGAGACGAGTGCGTCCGGGTTGACCTGCTTGAGATCGAAGATCAGCTGCGCGAGATCTTCAATCGAATAAATGTCGTGATGCGGAGGCGGCGATATCAGACCGACGCCGGGTTTCGCGTAACGCAGCCGCGCTATTAGGTCGGTGACCTTGTGACCCGGCAGTTGCCCACCCTCGCCGGGCTTCGCGCCCTGTGCAATCTTTATCTGTATTACCTCGGCATTGACGAGGTACTCTGCCGTGACACCAAAACGGCCCGACGCAATTTGCTTGATTTTCGACATGCGCTGACTGCCGTAGCGCGCCGGGTCCTCACCGCCCTCGCCGGAATTCGAGCGTGCGCCGATTCGATTCATCGCAATTGCGAGCGCCTCGTGCGCCTCGGGCGACAGGGCGCCGAGCGACATGCCGGCGCTGTCGAAACGCGGCAGAATCGCCTCGACCGGCTCTACCTCTTCCAGTGGCACCGCCGGCCCGGCAGGTTTCAGGTGCATGAGGTCTCGCAATGTCGCCACCGGTCGGTCGTTGACGAGCTCCGCGTACGAGCGGTAGCGCTCGTAGTCACCGGTACGTACTGCCGCCTGTAACGTGGCGATGACGTCGGGGTTGTAACAATGGTACTCGCCGCCATGAACGTATTTCAGTAAGCCGCCCTGGGTAATCGGTTCGCGCGGCTCCCACGCCAGCACCGACAGCGCACGCTGATCGCTCAGCAGATCGTCGAAACCCGAACCCTGAATACGCGATGTCGTGCCCTTGAAGCAGCGATCGACGATCTCGTCACCGAGCCCGACGATCTCGAACAACTGTGCGCCGCGATAACTCGAAATCGAAGAGATGCCCATCTTCGACATGACCTTGAACAGTCCCTTGCGAATGCCGCGGCGATAGCTGCGCCCGAGCTGCTGTTGTTTGTCGATATTGCCGCGCTTGCCGATGTCGTGCAGCGACTGATACACGAGGTAGGGGTACACGGCCGTCGCACCGTAGCCAATCAGGCAGGCGAAGTGGTGCGGGTCACGCGCGACGCCGGTTTCAACGATGATATTCGCGTCGCAACGCAGTCCCAGTGCAACGAGGTGATGGTGCACGGCCCCGGTTGCGAGCAAGGCGTGCACTGGCAACTTACCGCGTTCGAGATAGCGGTCGCTCAGAATAATAATGAGCTTGCCGCTCCTGACGGCATCCTCTGCATGTTTGCAGATTGCGTCGAGTGCTGCAGGCAACGACAGGTCCTCGTCCACATTGAGTGCGATGAACTCGTGGGTATCGCCATACAGGTCCGGGCCGAGCAACTGGCGGAGCTTTCTCTGCGATAGCACCGGCGAGTTCATGATCACCTGCTCGGCATGCTCGGGACCGATGTCAAAGAGGCTAGACTCACGCCCGATGTTCGTCTGCAGTGACATGACGATGCGCTCACGCAGCGAATCGATCGGCGGGTTCGTCACCTGCGCAAACTGCTGGCGAAAATAGTCGAACGGTGAACGCACCTTACTCGACAAAACAGCCATGGGCGTATCGTCGCCCATGGAACCGACGGCCTCCCTCTCGGCCTTCGCCAGCACCGCAATGATATCGTTGATTTCCTCGCGGCTCATGTTGAACATTTTTTGAAATATGGCCAGCGTCGGCGGATCGAACGGTTCGGCCGCCGTATGCGTGTCGATCAATTCCGAATCGAGATACCGCACGCCGCGCTTCAACCACTTCTTGTAGGGTGCGCGCGTCTTCAGGACATCGTGAATCTCATCGTTGTCGAGCAACACGCCGTTGACAAGGTCGACGGCGAGCATCTCACCGGGACCCAGCCGGCCTTTTTGCACCACGTCTTTCTCGTCGTAGTCGTATACGCCGATTTCGGACGCGATCGTGATATGGCGATCTTCGGTGATGACATAGCGCGCCGGCCGCAGACCGTTGCGATCCAGGCAGCAGGCCGCGTAGCGGCCATCGGTCAGCACGATGCCGGCCGGCCCGTCCCAGGGCTCCATCTGGCAATCGAAGAACTCGTAGAACGCACGAACTTCCGGGTCGATGTCATCCACGGTCTGCCACGCCGGCGGCAGCAGGAGGCGCATACCCTGCAAGACGTCCATGCCACCCGCACGCAGCACCTCGAGCATGTTGTCCAGGCTTGATGAATCCGATCCCGTCAGGGAGATGATCGGATCGAGGTCGGAGATGTCGTCAAGCTTGTCTGATCGAAAATTCTTTGCCCGCGTCTGCGCCCAGTTGCGGTTGCCCTGGATCGTGTTGATCTCACCGTTGTGAGCAAGAAAACGAAACGGCTGCGCCAGTCGCCACTCCGGCAGCGTGTTGGTCGAGAAACGCTGGTGGAAAATACACACCGACGACTCCAGACGCGGATCACGCAGGTCCGGGTAAAAGTCGGGCAGAACAGCAGGCATGATCATGCCCTTGTAGCTGATCGTCACCGACGACAGGCTCGCTATATAGGTCTCCTCGTCGCTGATGCGATTCTCGGCGCGACGACGCGCGAGAAACAGACGGCGATTGAATCGGCCGCGTGGCATGTGCTCGAGCGCGTTAACAAATACCTGCTCGATGCGCGGCAAGGTCTGCAGTGCAAGTTCACCGCAGACGGAGGGGTCGGTCGGAACTTCGCGCCATCCGGCAACCTCGAGGCCGATTTCACCGATGGCTTGCTCGATGACCTTGCGCGCCGCACTGGCAACGGCATCATCGTGACTCAGGAACACGGCACCCGCCGCAAATCGTTCCGCAAGTTTGAAGCCCTGCACCTCACCGACCGCGCGCAGGAAGCTCCCCGGAAACTTCATCAGCAAGCCACAGCCGTCGCCGGTCTTGCCATCGGCTGCGACGGCGCCACGATGCGTGAGGCGGGCGAGCGCGGAGATAGCTGTCTCCACCACCCAGTGGCTTGGCATATCGTCGAGATTCGCGATCAGCCCGAAACCACAGCTGTCACGCTCGAAGGCGGGATCGTACAGACCCTGTGCAACTCGTTGTCCGGAAGGCTCGGTCATAGTCGCCCTGAGGAGCGCGCGCTACGCGTCCCCTGTTGTTTATCTCCATTGATTTGGGCCGTTGCCAGCGGACGACCCGAACGATCGAGTATATGTCACGATCTTCGAAACTCGCTACTGCGGCGCAGTAAGGCGTTTAAAAACAGCAGTTTAGTGAGGTCTGGCCACACTCACCCGCGAGCCCCGCTCATGGTTACGCGCGTAACCATGGCGATGACGCTGGTGGTCCATCAATACAACCTTGATGGACTACTAACGCTTGCTTTCTGCGGATAGCGCAGCAGCGTGGAGGCGAATGACGCCGGTAGTATTGAATGACACGGGGCTCGTGAAGGGTATGTCGATGTCGAAACGGCCCTTCAATGTGTAGGGAATATCCCGGTACACGCCGTTGCGGACGATGAACATCAACTGCGGCGCTGTCCGCAAGAGATTCAGATCGACACTGATGGCAAACGAGCCATCACTGCTTGCCGGCACTGTGAATGCACCCTGCGTCTCACCACTTGCAAAGCGATGACCATCGAGTTCGACACCATAGCTCACAGATCGAATCGGCAATGGAAACGGATTCGGATTGATTACGTCGAAATCGAGCAGGAAGGTCTGGCTGTTGAGATCCATCTCCGTAACTTCCACATTGCGAAGATTGACTTGTGGTGCATCGACGAGGCTGGCTGTGCTCGCGCAGCCTGTCAGCAAGCCGACGACAATTGCGCCGAGACCCATGTACCTGAAGCTGGCTGTATTGTTCATAGCGACCTCCTATCGCAACGCATCGCCGAAATCATTCCAGCGCCCGCTGACCAGCAACCACTCGTCACCGTCACGCTCGAGTTCGAGCGCGAAGTGATACGCATCAGCATTGAATCCCAGTGTACTGTCTGTGGTGGCACCCATGCCGACTGTGAGCATCACTTCGGCTGCTGTGTCGTCGATGACCTCGATGTCGTCGACGCTGACCAGCAGTGCGACCTCTTTGCTGCGCAGAAAATAGAAGCGAAAAAGATTCTCAATGTCGTCACGCGAATTACCGCGGGCATCGGCATAAGTTGGCGAGATCATGTCGACGAGATCGCCGCGGGCCTTGCTTTCGGCCGCTTCCTGGCCGCGATCGACCCATGCGTAAATCTGCTCTTCGGGGCCGCTCGTCGGACCGCCACACGCAAACAGGCCCGCGCAAACAAACGCGATAAATAGAGGGCGCCAATCCCTCGGTCTGGCGAGCGCCCTGATGTCGGATGCGTCGGCCATCATCTGCTAAAGTCTACTGAGAATGCCCTCACCATAGGGTCGATGGGGGTCAAACTGTGACGCAGTTCGCACTTTCACCGTAATATTGGGCCTTAAGCACACGCCTTTGCAGAGCGACCGAGAGACACGCAATGTCCGTCAAACTTCTTTCAGAGAGCATGGATGCGACGATCACCGATGACGACCAGGTTCGCATCGATGCAATACTCGCTTTCTGGTTCAAGGAGCAGGCGCTGAGCGCTCCGCAGATCGACCATCGCATGGACATCTGGTTCGGAGGGGACCCGACCTTCGATCACGAGATCCAGCAGGAGTTCGCCGCTGACGTGGAGCGGGCGTCAACGGGCAAACTCGACCACTGGGCGCATGAACCCCACGGCCGGCTGGCATTAATTCTGTTGCTCGACCAGTTTCGTCGCAACATTTATCGCAACAGCGCCAAGGCATACGAGAAAGACAAGGTTGCCCTCAAGCTTTGTGTGGAAGGCGCGATGGAGAAGAAGGACCAGGGCCTGACGCCCATACAGCGGGCGTTTTTCTACATGCCGCTGCAACACACCGAGTCACGCAAGGTGCAGGCGAAGTCCGTCGAGCTATACACCAAGCTCGCCGAGGCGGTATCGCCGACGTACTACGAGACCTTCCTGACCATAGCCCAGTTCGCCGAACTCCACCGCGACATCGTCGAGAAGTTCGGCCGCTTCCCACACAGCAACCAGCTGCTCGAGCGCGACAACACGCCCGAAGAGAACGAGTATCTTGCCAACGATGCACCGGACTTCGGACAGGGTTAAAAAAGGGGTCAGAGCCCT
>DAOWGY010000309.1 GCA_030641695.1 Gammaproteobacteria bacterium | reverse complement strand
TCTCTATCAATCAGCCAAGTCTAGTCGCGGCATCCGCACGCACACTGATTCAACGGTAGATTGTGCTTACTCGTCTATACGTAAAAGCCCTGCTGGCTTCTGGATTACGTCCTCATACTTTTCGTTCCTGACTTGCCACCGCGTTTCAGCAGCTGCTGTGGTATACATCGTGGCCTGGCGAACGAGGAAATAACACTTATGGGCCTGGACCTTGAGGTCAAAAAAAGCATCGTAATCCTCGGTGGGGGTTCGGCTGGCTGGATAATGGTCAATGCGCTAATCGACCGCTGGGCAGACAAGGGCGTCAACATCACGCTAATTGAGTCCCCCGACATTGGGACGGTGGGCGTCGGAGAGGGCTCGACGCCGCGGTTGAAGATATTTTTTGATGCGATTGGTCAGGTCGACAAGCACACGACGACAGGATTCTTCAGCACGACCTGAAGAAGATTGCCAAATATCTGGAGGGCTGTGCGTTGAACCTCAAGCCGCACCAGGAACAGCTTCGCGCCCTCCGCGAGTCCAATTAGGGCAGAGTCTGGCGTTAGTCACAGCCTTCGTCTTTGTTGATGCAAAAACCGTCTTCCTCAGTGAAGGTCGCGTTGTCTTCACCGCCAATCGCGCCCACCTCGATTTTCGCGGGCGTGTCGTCCGGCAGGGACGCCAGGTACTCCGCCGGTACTGTCACTTCTGTCGTGGCGATGTCACCGGGTACCCGGATCCTGAATACGAGGGCGCCGATCGGATCGCCATCGTCCACATCGGGCTCGAGAACGACCTCGTAGGCATCCACGGTTACGTCTGCCGGATGCACCAATAGCACGCCGTCGCCGACGAGTATGTCGAGTTCAGCTGCCGTGGCGCAATTGCCGAGACCGCCGCGTGGCTCCGGGCTCATGGAACCGCCCGGACGCTCCCAGCTGATCGTGCTGCCATCGAAGTCGGGATCCAGTGGCGCAGCGGGAAGCTCGAACATGAGCTCCGTTTCGCCTGCGGATTTCTCGCCACCATCGCCGCTGCCGGTGAACGTATAGGTTCCCTCGGCCCAGCGGTCGAGAAATTCATCCAGCGTGACGATGTCCTCCCAGTCCTCCGGATCTGCATCCGGATTCATCCAGCACAGCGGTTCGGCGCTCTCGGCGAAGGTCTCCGTCAGTTTCTGTTCTTTCAAGGGTCCTTTGGCCTGGTCTTCAAAGATTTTCTTGCCGTCGGGATCGTGAATCCTCGCTGAATTGAGGTCATCGCCATCCATCAGGAAATGGAAGCCGATGTCGCCGTCCGAGGAATTGATTTCAATCAGTGCTTTGCATTCACCGAAGTCCTCGCAGGGCTCGGTCGCCGTCACGGCGCCGGAGCCGGCCATAACGATCAGGGCAGTGCTCGCGGTGACAAGCGCGATTCGATGTCTTGCAGACTTGCTTTTCATTGTTCGCTCCCTTTGTCTATCCAATGGGTATCGGCCACGTGCCAGGAGCAGTGGCACCGGATTAGACGGGTCAGGGACCGAAAATCGGTCGCGGGCTTTATTTCTTTGGCGCGATGCCCCAGAACGGCCCATCGGGGAGAGATGCGATCCCACGTTCATAGACGAAGCCACCGAGCCGGTCGTTCTTCAGCAGCAACGGCCCGTCGATGTCCACGAAGTCGCAAATCTGAGCCAGTACGTGCGACGGCGCCATCGCGAGCGATGTTCCACCCATGCAGCCGACCATGACGCCGAGGTTTTTTTCGCGCGCGGCTCGTGCAAGTGCGAGTCCATGGGTGAGTCCGCCGCATTTGTCGAGTTTGATGTTGATCATCTGGTAGCGCCGCGCCGCCTGTTCCAGCTCCCCGAGGTGTTGGCAGGACTCGTCAGCGCAGAGTGGCAGCGGTGACGTGTAATTTTCGAGTTGCTCGTCACCGCCACGTTTCAACGGTTGTTCGATCATGATGACACCGAGCTGCTGTAACTTGGGGGCAACATCCTGCAGCTGCTCGAAGATCCACCCTTCGTTGGCGTCGACAACCAGCCGGGCATCGGCACGTGCTTCCCGGATTGCCGCAATGCGTTCGACGGGACGGTCGTCGTTGAGCTTCACCTTGAACAGATTCATGTCGGTTGCGGCGGCCGCTTTTGCGCCCATCTGCTCGGGCTCGTCTTCGAGACCGATCGTGAACACGGTTTCGATCGGGTTCGGCTCGACGCCCGCGGCCTCCCAGGCAGACTGCCCCGATAACTTCGACTCGAGGTCCCACAGCGCCGCGTCCGCAGCGCAGCGTGCACCGCCCGGTTGCATCAGGTCCAGCAGGTCCTCGCGGCCTGCACCGCTCTCGAGCCCGGCCCGCACGGATTCAATGTCCGCGAGCATTGTTTCGTTTCTTTCGCCAAGGTAGTAGACGCCGAGCGCTTCGCCGCGACCGATATAGCCGTCTTGTCCGATCTCGCAGACGATGCCTTCGAACGTGTGCCACACGTTACGTGAGATTCGAAACGGGATTAGCGCCGCCCACGATTCGATGTGACAGGACACCTGGCGCTTCATGCGTTTATCTCCAGTAATGCATCGGCAATCGCTGCCATGCTAGTCGCGACCGGGTCTGCGCATGGCAGGCCATACTTGCTTTCAAGATCGGCAAGATAGGCGTTGCGCTCATCGTCGGTCATCGTCGACGTATTCACGCTGATGCCCACGCACGAGCAGCCCGGATTCGTGACTCGTGCCGCTCGCACTACCATGTCGATGACTTCGTCGATCGGTGGCACCGGAAAACAGCCTTCAAGACCCAGGATTTCGTCGCGGCCGGCGTCGTGGCAAAGAACGACAGCGTCCGGTTGCGACCCGTGTATGAGTCCCAGCGCCACACCCGCGTAACTCGGATGCAGTAGCGCCCCCTGGCCCTCGATAACATCCCAGTGATCGGGGTTGTTATTGGGGCTCAATACTTCCGCGGCGCCGGAGACAAAGTCCGCGACCACGGCGTC
>DAOWGY010000129.1 GCA_030641695.1 Gammaproteobacteria bacterium | reverse complement strand
GTGATATTGCAGGCGCGCCAGGTTGGGTAGAGCGCCGCAGCAAGCGCGGACGCCACGGCAAGGACGACCGCGAGAAGCACCATCGACCAGTCCATGCGTACCAGGTGCTGAATAAAATCGTATTCGACATACAGGTTCTCGATGCCACGCAGGCCGAACCATGTTGCAACGACGCCGAGGAGACCACCGGCTGCGCCGATCAATCCTGCTTCGATGATGTACTGCGTGAACAGCGTCGATTTGCTGGCACCCAGCGCCCGGCGCAGACTGATATCTCTCGCCCTGCGCATGACCTTGGCGAGCAGGAGCCCGATCGTGTTCAGGAGGCAGACGAGCAGAAACAACGCGGCGAGGCTCAACAGGACATTGACGTTGTCATCGACGACCTCACGGTCGGCCATCCACTCCTCGGGGTTGTTCAATCGATTGTTCAGCGGACGCGGGAGACGCCCAAGCGCTTTTTGCTCTTCGGCGTACGCATCGAGAAACTGAAGGTAATCCTGCTTTTCCGAGGCGTCGTTAAGCTCGACCCACATCTGAATCCAGATGCACTCCGACGCAAGAAACGTCTCGAAGCCGCCTTCGGCTATTGGTTTCCAGCAACTCGTATTGCCCGCCCTGTTGAACATGTTGGCCACGGCCAGCGAAAACGGCAGGTACAGCTGTTCCGGCTCTTCATAGGGGTTGTTATTGACGTCGTAGAACTTCGGTACCGGCGTCCAATCGTCAAGAACGCCCGTAATCCGGTAGGGGTCGCCGTTAATCGTCAGCATCCTCCCCACCGGGTCCTCACCACCGAATAACTGCTGGTTGAGTTCCCAGGAGAGGACCGTAACTCTCTCCTCGGCCTGGTCTGACGTATGGTCCCACGCGGCGCCGTAGGCGAATGGGACGTCGAACATCGGAAAGAAATCCGACGTCGTCGCCCGGACATCGAGCTGGAACGGCCTGGCGTCTTCGCCCTCGGGCTGAATGACGCGGCTGGTTTTGTAACTGATGACCTGGCGGAACGCCTTGCCGGCATCATAGAGCGCTTTCGCATCGAGATAGGTCATCTGCTCGGGTGGTTTGTCCGGGTCCTCGTAAGGATCCGCCGGATTCCAGCTGTCGACCTGCACGTGGTAAAGAACGTCGTTCTTGTACGCGATCGGATTGCCGCTCATGACATGCCTGACCGTAACCATCGTCATGCAGGCACCGATGCCGATGGCGATCGCTGCCACCATCAGGCCGCTGAGCGCAGGGTTGGCGCGAATGCTCAGCGCGCCAAGTTTCAGATAGTATCGAAACATTGCTTGCTCCCGGCTTATGCGCTGGCTGCAGTTGCGAAGTGCAACTCGGGCGGACTGTCACTGACGTGACCATCGCGGACGAAGATGTTGCGCTTCGCCCGGTCGGCGAGCGCCAGTTCGTGTGTAACCATGATGATGGTCGTACCGCCCGCGTTGATCTCCTTGAGCAACGCCATGACACTGTCGGCCATTTGAGTATCCAGGTTGCCTGTCGGCTCGTCCGCAAGCAGGAAGCGAGGTTCACCCGCGAGCGCGCGAGCGATGGCAACGCGTTGCTGCTGGCCTCCCGATAATTGCGCCGGCAGGTGCTTCATACGAGATGCAAGACCGACCATGTCGAGACACTTTTCGATTCGACGTTTACGTTCGTCAGCTTTGAATCTCCGGTAGCGCAACGGCACGTCGACGTTGTCGAAAACGTCGAGCTCGGGAATCAGATTGAAGCTCTGGAAGATGAAGCCGATTTTTTCGTTGCGAACCCGCGACCGCTCCTTGTCACTTAGCGACGAAATATCCCGGCCATCGAGTTCAAAAGTACCGCCCGTCAACTCTTCGAGCAGACCGGCGATATTCAGAAATGTCGTCTTGCCGGAGCCCGACGGACCCGTTACCGACACAAATTCTCCTTCCTCGACGGTCAGTGAGAACTCGCGCAGTGCGTGCGTCTCCACGGTGTCGGTTCGATAGATCTTGGAAATCCTGTTCATCTGCAGCATTGCGTGTTCTCCTGGATGGTGCGCGTGACTAGTTGGTAAGCAAGACCGTGTCCGCGCCGCGGAACGGGTCCAGATTCGAAATGACGATGGTGTCGCCGGGCTGGAGGCCGGATACGACCTCGACGGCACTCAGGCTGCGAGCGCCGATTTTGATTTGCCGGCGCGTGGCGACGCGGTCCTCGTTTACGACGTAGGCGATTCGACCGGCGCCGGTGTCAAGGAACTGACCGCGTTGCACGTACAGCACATCGGGATGCTCGGCGAGCAGTATGCGCGTCGTGAGCCGTTGATTTTGTCGCAGGTTGGCCGGGCCGCCGCCGTCGAAGCGGATTCGGCTGGCAACCTGGTTATTGACGATCTCCGGCGATACCGCGACCAGGTGGCCGGAATAACTTCCGCCGCCGATCAGAATTTCTGCCTGCATGCCGACCGCAAGATCGTCCGCGTAGCTTTCCGGTATCTGTGCATCTATCTCGAAGCGTGACAGGTCGACGACGGCCATCACCGGCATGTCCCTGGAAACCGCGGCTTTTTGATCGACGAGCAGGTCGCCGACAATGCCGTCGACGGGCGACTTGATCGACAAATCGTCGACCTGCCTTCTCAGGTCGTTCACGAACAACTCCTGGCGCCCGACTTCGAATTCGCTCGCTCGCAATTCGAACGCCAGCCGTTCATCGAACAAACCAGCGTCGGCAATCGCGTGGTCGTAGGCGAGTTCCGCGTTGCGCAGTTCGTCCTGCGCTTTCTCGAAGTCGATGACGGCAATGACGCCTCGCTCATGGGCGTCATCTGCACGACGCTTTTCTCGTCTGGCGGCAACCAGCGCAACGTCGGCAAGGTCTGCCGCTTTGCGTTTTTCGAGCGCCTGTTGTCTCGACTGGATGCGCTGCCGCTCGAGTTCCATCTTGCGTTGTTGCAGCGACGATTCGGCCTGCTGCAGCAGACTCGCGAGATCCGGACTATCGACGCTCGCGAGCACTTGCCCGGCGAGAACCTGCTCACCTGCCTCGACATGCAACGAGATCGTTCCGGATTCTGTCGCATAGAGTGTCGGACTGACCGCTGCGACGATCCGGCCCTGGACGGAAACATCGCGTACCAGGTCACCGCGCGTGACCGTTGCGATGCGAACCCGCTCGTAGGGCACACTGATGCTGGCATTGGCCCAGCGCTTGACCCAGGGTGTGGCGACCAGAATGGAGACGATGACGACAACGCCGAGAGCGCCAATGGCCGCGTACTTGCGACGCGGATCGCGCGGTTCGAGTTGTACGTCCTGCCCCGATGTATCTGTGATGTTCAGGTCCCTGCCCCCCCTGCTGCTGCGGCGAAAATGCTGGATTTCCGATTAGACGCGGGAAGTGGGGACTTGGTTTAAATGGCGGACCAGGACTGTGAATGGATGTGGCTGATCTTGTCTGTCATCGACAGGCGATAAAAGCGCCGCAGCTCCGCGAGAGCCTGCTCGTCATCCGCGATCAGGCGCCGCCTCAGCGCATGGCAGAACCGCGCGGCATAATCATTGGCTGCCCGGTAACGGTCGACCTGCTCCCCGTCGAGCTCGTCATGAAAACTAACTTCATCGAACAGCCAGCCGTGGAGTCGATTGAGCATGTCGTTCTCGCCCTGGGTGAGTGCGAGCAGCATGGTGCTCACAAACTTGTCGATCTCAGCCTGCAACTCGAGCTCGAGCAAGGACACGGCGCGATCCTGTGACGCTTTCCACACGACACAGTTGAAATGGCTGACTCCTTCGAGTACCTGCCACAGGTCATCGAGTAGCTCGGTGCGCAATTGGCTCAGCGGATCCGCGGACTCGAGTCGTTCGAGCACGGCGGAGTCGAGATACAGGGAGAGCGCGAGCCCCTGGTCGTCTTCCGCAATGAGCAAGGTCTCGCGACTGTCCGTCAGCATCGCACCGTCGCCAATGCACTGCGCCAGCCGCGGATCGGTAATCAGGAAGTCGCGGACGTCATAGCCGCCACCGACCTGGTAGATATCGTTCAGTTGCTGCTGCAACCTGGAGAGCATTAGTGACGGCCAGCCGCCTTGCCGTCCGAGATGGGCACAACGCCATTCTGCCGCAGCAACTTGCTGGCGCGCCGGCTGCCCGTCTTCAGCCAGATCTCGTAGGTACGCAGGAGGTCGACATCGGACTCCTGGCGCGCCTCATCGCGAACTTCGTTGAGCACGTCCACGAGAATCTGGAACTTGACCGCAAGCTCCCGATAGATGCTGGCAAAGGCATTACCGCGGAACGTGCCGCGGACTTCCTCCGACAAGGAACCATAGGCATTACCGCCCATGTTTATGTAGTAGTCGATGTCGACGGGCTTGTCGGCAAGACTGTCCGCGAAGAATCCGGAAATAAAAAGCGCGACATCGCCAATTCGCTGCAAGGAGTGATTGCGCTCTGCCGCACTGCGCGCATCCGTGGCATCGGCGAGCATCAGTGCCAGCGGCCGCAATCCGCAGGTCTCGCCGTCGTCTTCGTAGAGTTCTTCGGAACGGGAAAACAAGGTGAGCAGATTGACGACGTAATGAGCAGCATGAGGATCGACCGCGACGCCCTGTCTCGAAAGGACACCATCGATCGACGTGCGAAAGTAGTCTTCCAGGTTAGGAACCTGCACTACCCTGTCGTTGCTGCTTCGACCAACCATCGGAAACGGTCCCGGCTAACGATGTAATCAGGTATAGCGCAACATAGCCGCCGCGCTTGTGACGCGGTTCACGGTAATGAAATCAAGTCCTTAGCTGCAGTTCGCTTTTGCCCAATCCGTGAGGTTCGTGCCGTCGGCCACGAGTTTCTCGAGCAATGGCGCCGGACTCCAGTTGTCCGCACCGAAGCGCTGCCGAAATTCATTGACGCGGGCAAGTACCTGATCGAGGCCGACCGCATCGCCGTAATGCATCGGCCCACCGCGGAATGCCGGGAAGCCGTAGCCGTACACGTAGACCACGTCGATATCGCCGGGTCGCTGGGCGATGCCCTCGTCGATGATCTTCATGCCTTCGTTGACGAGCGCGAATATCAGGCGATCGACGATTTCGCTCGAATCGATGTCGCGTCGCTTGACGCCGAGTGCTTCCGCCTCGCGTTCAATAAGCGCCTGGACCTCGGGATCGCTTGTGCGCTTGCGAGTGTCGGCATCATAGCGATAGAAACCGGCGGAAGTTTTTTGTCCACAGCGACCCATTTCGACGAGTGTATCGGCGACGCGGGATGCTCGCGGGTCGCCGCGCTGGTCTTCCGGCAAACCCTGCCGCGCCTTGTAGCCCACATCGAGACCCGCAAGGTCGAAGACTGCAAGCGGCCCCATGGCCATGCCCCACTGTTCCATCGCCGTATCGACGGCTTCGGGCGTCGCCCCCTCGATGACGCAAAGCTGCGCCTCGCGGCCGTAATGACTCAGCATGCGATTGCCGATAAAACCGTAGCAGACGCCGGACACGACCGGCGTCTTGCCAATCTTCTTTGCCAATGCCATGCAGGTCGCCAGCACGTCGTCCGCTGTCTTGTCGGCACGCACGACTTCCAGCAATTTCATGATGTGAGCCGGACTGAAAAAGTGCAGACCGATAACGTCCTCGGGACGTGTCGTTGCGGCAGCAATCCGGTTGACGTCCTGGTAGGACGTATTCGTGGCAAGAATTGCGCCCTTCTTACACACGCCGTCGAGTTCGGCGAAGATATCCTGCTTCAGACCGAGGTTTTCGAACACTGCCTCGACGACGAGATCGGCATCGGCGAGTGACGAATACTCTGTCGTACCTGCGATTCGCTCGCGGCGTTCGAGCGCTTCCGCTTCGGTAAACTTGCCGCGCTTGATGCCGCCCACGTAGTTGCGAGCGATGATCTGCAAGCCATTGCTCAACGCTTCGTCGCTGACCTCGAGCAGCACCACGTCCATGCCGGCATTGGCGAAGTTCATCGCAATACCGCTGCCCATCGTTCCCGCGCCGATGACGCCGACTTTGCCGATGTCGCGTTGCGGCGTGTCCTTCGACAGCCCCCTGATCCTGGCGGATTTGCGTTCAGCGAAAAACATGTGCCGCATTGCGGCAGACTGCGGGCTCTGCATGCACTCGATGAACTTCTTGCGTTCCGTTGCCATGCCTTCCGGAAACGGTTGCGTCATTGCCGCCTCGACACAGTCGACGATCTTGAAGGGAGCGATCTGGCCGCGTGCGCGTTTTGCCAGCTTGCTCCGATATTCGGCCAGCACGCCGTCGCTGATGGTCTCGACACGCAACTCGCTGGTTTTTCGCCGCGGCGCATTTTTCGCGACAAGCTCTCCACACCACGCCATCGCCGCCTCTCTGAGATCGCCCTCGACGAGGTGATCGACCAGGCCGAGACTGGCCGCCTTTGCAGCGTCAATGGGATTACCGCTCGTTATCAGGTCCAGCGCTGCTCTCACGCCCGCGAGCCTCGGCGTACGTTGTGTGCCACCGGCACCGGGAAGAAGACCGAGTTTGACCTCGGGCAGACCGACTTTTGCGGTTGCTAATGCGCAACGGTAATGGCAGGACAGCGCAACCTCGAAACCGCCGCCAAGTGCGGTGCCGTGCAGAGCGGCGACAACGGGCTTCGACGCGTTTTCGATCTCGGAACAAAGATCGGGAAGGTGCGGTTCCTGTGGCGGCTTGCCGAACTCCGTAATGTCGGCGCCGGCGATGAACGTGCGCCCCGCGCAAATAATGAGAATTGCTTTCGATGCATCCTGTTGGGCCGCCCGGAGTGCATCATGCAACCCTTGCCGCACGGCGTGCGACAGCGCGTTGACAGGTGGATTGTCGACGGTAATTACGCCGATTTCATCGACGAGTTCGTAACTGACTGCCGAGGTCATTGGATTCCTTTGTTGTCTCTTTTGAGTTTCGGTACGGAGTTATGACACACATCGATTGGCAAATGTCGTCACAAGCGGTATGTTACCTGTCTCCGCGCCACCGACGCGCATTCTCTCAGAACCGCCATGTAC
>DAOWGY010000203.1 GCA_030641695.1 Gammaproteobacteria bacterium | reverse complement strand
GCAGAAAACACTGAGGAGAATTCTTGATGGAAACGAACTTCGGCTTCGGCAAGCCTGTCGACCGCTCATTCGACGAGGCAATTGAGGCGGTAACTGACGAACTCGGCAAGGAAGGGTTCGGCGTACTGACCGAGATAGACGTCGCGACGACGATAAAGAAAAAACTCGATGAAGATATGCCGCCGTACCGGATACTGGGTGCGTGCAACCCGACACTCGCGCACCAGGCCGTCACGGCCGTGCCCGAGATCGGTCTGTTGCTACCCTGCAATGTGCTGGTGCGTGAGGACGAGGCAGGACAAGTGAACGTCAGTTTCATGGATCCCGGAAGCATATTGGGTCTCGTGGATCATCCCGGCATCGAGCCGCTCGCGGCTCAGGTGAAAGAAAAATTGCAACGCGTAATGGCCGCGTTATGAATAAGCCGACCGTTACGGCATTCTTCGACGAGGCGACCTTCACCGTTACCTACGTTGTCGCCGATCCGCAAAGCAAACACGCGGCCATCGTTGACCCCGTACTCGACTACGACGCGGCATCCGGCCGCACGTCAACGCAATCTGCCGATCAGCTCGTCCAGTATGTCAAAGACAACGCGCTCACGGTCGACTGGATACTCGAGTCGCACGTACATGCCGATCACCTGACGGGTGCTCCCTACCTGAAGGACGAGCTCGGTGGCGAAACCGGGATCGGGGCGATGGTCACCGCTGTCCAGGAAACCTTCAAAGGCGTTTTCAACATCAAGGAACTCGCGACCGACGGTACACAGTTCGATCACCTGTTCGGTGATGGAGAGACGTTCCAGGTTGGTGATATCGCCAGTCATGTCATCGCAACCCCGGGACACACGCCTGCGTGCCTGACCTATGTCATCGGCGACGCCGCTTTCGTTGGCGATACATTGTTCATGCCGGACTTTGGTACCGCACGCACCGATTTCCCGGGCGGCGACGCAGCAAAATTATATGACTCGATACAAAAGATACTGTCGTTACCCGATGACACAAGGCTCTACATGTGCCACGACTACAAGGCGCCAGGACGTGACGAGTACGCCTGGGAGACGACGGTCGAGGCGCAGCGCGACGGCAATATCCACATCAACAAGAATGTAACGCGCGACGAGTTCATCGCCATGCGCGAAGGCCGGGACGCACAACTGGGCATGCCAAAACTGATTCTGCCATCGATCCAGGTCAACGTATGCGCCGGGCAACTGCCCGAACCCGAGGATAACGACCTCCGTTATCTGAAGATTCCGCTCAACGCGCTGTAAGACGCACCGCAAGCGATCACATAGTGTTCGGATCCATCATGGCGTGGCCCGGCGCCATTGCGATAGGCGTGAGCCTGGGTCTGCTGGGTTCCGGCGGTTCCATACTGACCGTGCCGGTGCTCGTCTACCTGATCGGCCAGGACGAAAAGGTCGCGATCGCCGGATCCCTGTTTATTGTCGGCAGCATCGCGATTGCAGGCAGTCTGCAGTTTCTACGTGCCCGGCTGATCGATTGGCGCAGTGTGGCCACTTTCGGCATCCCCGGCATGATCGGCACGTACCTCGGTGCGCTTATCGCCGCGTACGTATCGGGAATCATGCAGCTCTCCCTGTTTGCAGTCGTCATGTTACTGGCCTCGTATTTCATGCTGCGACCGATTGAACTGAAAAGCGGCAATAGCAGGCCACGAGCAATCTGGAAGATTGCAGGTGACGGCCTCGTCGTCGGTATCATCACAGGGCTGGTCGGAGTAGGCGGCGGCTTCCTGATCGTGCCGGCACTCGTGCTGCTCGGCGGCCTCTCAATGCATCAGGCCGTCGCGACGAGCCTCGTCATCATTGCGTTGAAGTCTTACAGTGGTTTCTACAAATATCTCGACGTGCTGCACGAACAGGATCTGAACCTCGACTGGACAGTACTGGGCATCGTCACGGTTCTTGGCATCGGCGGCAGTGTCGTCGGCGGCCACCTTGCCAGGCGCATGCGGCAAGACAAGCTGAAGCGCTGGTTCGGTTACTTCCTGATCGTCATGGGTCTCTACATACTCGCCCGATCGCTGCCAGAAGCACTCGGGCTGCAGTCATGACAGGACAGGCTCGATGAACTACACGAAACTCTCGGCCGAGTTCTCGGTCGCAGCGCAAATCGATCCCGCTGACATCGAATTCTTCGCGCGCGAAGGATTTACGACCGTGATCTGCAATCGTCCGGACGGTGAAGCCGCCGGCCAGCCGAGCAGTGCTTCGATACGGGAGGCCTGCGAACAACACGGAATCGACTTCCACATGATCGCGATGCAGGGCCGCAACGTCAGCCCGGAAATGGCGCGTCGATTTCACGCCGTCGTTGACCGCGCACGGGGGCCGGTCCTGGGATATTGCCGCAGCGGCACGCGCTCGGCGATCCTCTGGGAGATCGCGACGGAAGGGCACCTGCCACTGTAGCGGGCCTTCCATATCACGAGGCTTACGCCCACAATAGTCCGCCGAGGCAGAGCCCTGCCCGCGAGAGGAAAACAACAATGAATCTTGGCATCACCGAGCGCCTCGAGCCGATCCTCGCGGCGGTCAAAACGTTCATCAATGACAAGGTCGAGCCGGTTGACGCCGAATTTCTCGCCGAAGTAGCCAATGGCGATCGCTGGGTCCTGTCCGATCGACAGAAAAGCATTCTCAAGAGCCTCAAGGCCGAGGCACGCAAGCAGGGTCTCTGGAATTTCTGGCTGACCGACAGCGAACGTGGACACGGTCTTACGACGGTCGAATACGCCTACATTGCGGAGCAAACCGGCCGCAGCCATCTCGCCGCGGAAGCCTTCAACTGCAGCGCCCCCGATACCGGCAATATGGAAGTGCTGGAGCGCTTCGGCACGCCGGAGCAAAAGAAGCAATGGCTCGAGCCATTGCTGGACGGCGAGATCCGCTCGGCGTATGCGATGACGGAACCCGACGTTGCGTCGTCCGATGCGACCAATGTTTCGACTAGCGCCGTACTCGAAAATGGTGACTGGGTCATAAACGGCGACAAGACGTACATTTCGGGCGCCGGCGATGAGCGCTGCAAAATCATGATCTGCATGGTCAGGACGGATCCTGACGGCAAGCGTCATCAACAGCATTCGCAAATCCTCGTGCCAATGGACGCACCCGGTGTAGAAATCGTCAGGCCGATGAACGTATTCGCGAATGACGATGCGCCGCACGGTCATATGCACATTCGCTTCGATGATGTGCGGGTGCCCGAAGACAATATGATCCTCGGCCCGGGACGGGGCTTCGAGATCGCGCAGGGACGACTGGGCCCGGGACGCATCCACCACTGCATGCGCGCCATCGGCATGGCCGAGAAGGCACTCGAACTCATGTGCGTTCGCTCGATTGCACGCACGGCGTTCGGCAGGCCACTCGCAAAGCTGGGCGGCAACTACGATCGTATCGCCGAGGCAAGAATGAATATCGACATGGCGCGCCTGCTTACATTGCAGGCGGCACATATCATAGACACGCAGGGCGTGCATGAGGCGCAAATCTGGATATCCAAGATCAAAGCCACCGTGCCGCGAATCGCGATCGACATCATCGACGACGCCATTCAGATGCACGGCGCGGCCGGCGTTTCGCAAGACTTCCCGCTGGCCGACATGTACACAAACGCTCGCACGCTGCGGCTCGCCGATGGTCCCGATGAAGTACATCGCATGGTCGTTGCCCGTAACGAGCTGCGCCCGTACTTGCGAGCGCAACACAAAGAAAATTGAAATTCACTAACGAGATCAAACCATGCCGAACATGATCAAGGTCGAAGACCTGCCCTCGATGGTGGGCCAGCAACTCGAACCGTCCGACTGGCTCGAAATTACGCAGGAACGTGTCAACCAGTTTGCCGATGCAACCAACGACCACCAGTTCATTCACGTCAAACCGTTGAAGGCGAAGCTGACGCCATTCGGCGGCACCATTGCACACGGATTTCTGTCGCTTTCGCTGATCACCTGCCTGATGACGCAGAATGCGGCGGTTCCCGAAAACCTCAAGATGACGATCAACTATGGCTCGGACAAAGTGCGCTACATCGCGCCGGTGCGTGTCGGCAAGCGCATCCGCGCGAACCAGAAAATCCTGGAAGTGACTGAGAAAAAGCCGGGGCAGTGGCTCGTCAAGACCGGGATTTCGATCGAGATCGAAGGTGAAGACAAGCCGGCGCTCATCGCTGAAATACTCATGATGCATTTCGTCTGAGCAACCTACCGGGGAACTCAATATGCGTGAAGCCGTAATCGTATCCACCGCACGTACGCCGATTGGCAAGGCCTATCGCGGCGCGTTCAACAATACCCAGGCGCAGGCGCTGGGTGGTCATGCGGTAAAGAATGCGGTCGCACGGGCCGGCCTCGATCCGAAGGAAGTGGACGACGTCGTCATGGGCTGCGCGATGCCGCAAGGCTCGCAGGGTCACAACATCGCGCGGCAAGTCGCGCTGGCCGCCGGCCTGCCCGTCACCACGGCGGGGATGACGGTCGACCGGCAATGCTCATCCGGCATGATGGCAATTGCGGTCGCGGCGAAGACGGTCATCGTCGACAACGTCGACATCATCGTTGGCGGCGGCCTCGAGTCGATCAGCCTCGTGCAAAACGAGCACATGAATCTGTTTCGTGCCAAGGACCCACAGCTCCTCGAAACCCATGAACACGTCTACATGCCGATGATCGACACAGCCGAAGT
>DAOWGY010000145.1 GCA_030641695.1 Gammaproteobacteria bacterium | reverse complement strand
GGTACAGCGCAAACTCACCGTAGCGAGCGACGAGAAAATCGTACACCTCGGCGTCCGTTTTTCCCTCGCCCAGCATGCGACGGATCTCACGCCGCAAGTCAGACGCGAGGAATGCGTTCGAATCCTTGATGCTCTGGTTCTGGCACTTCAGGCAACGAACTTCTTCGATGATCGCCTCGTAGCGTGCCTGCAATACAGGATCGTCGAACGCCTTTTCGGTATCGATTGCAAACGCCAGTGGCGCCGCGACGACGAGCATCAAACTCGCAATCAGAATTCTCATGATGACGGGCCTCCGGCTTCCAGCAACGGTATGAAATCGCGTTCCCAGATCGCCGCCGTCAGTGGACCGAGATGCTTGTGTAACACGATGCCCTCGGCATTGATGAGGAATGTCTCAGGTGCACCGTATACACCCCAGTCGATGCCGACCCGGCCGTCCTCATCAAACGCTGAAAATTCGTATGGATCACCGAGCTGTTGTATCCAGGACAGTGCTTCGCGACGGTTATCGCGCCAGTTGATGCCGTAAATCGGAATGGTCCCCGTTGCGGCGAGTTGCAACAGGAAGTCGTGCTCCTGCCTGCAGCCCACACACCAGGTCGCCCAGACGTTGACGAGCGCCGGTTGGCCTGCGTAGTCGGTGGATCCGACCAGCCGCTCAGGTTCAGTGAGCGACGGCAATTCGAACACCGGCGCCTGCTCTCCGAGAAACGGTGACGGCAGTTTCCGCGGATCGTTGAACAGGCCGAATGCGAATACGACGAACAGCAGAATGAACGCAACGATTGGCGCAACAAAACGTAGCATCAGGCGCTCTCCGGCACTGCGCCCTTGACGCGATCTTCGGCTCGCGAGGCCACGCGGTAGCGGCGATCGCTGACGGCGATCAGGCCACCGAGGGCCATCACCAGCGCACCCAGCCAGATGAAGCGAATCATCGGTTTGTATTGCACCCGTACGCTCCAGACATCGCTGCCGATCTGGTCACCGAGTGCGACGAACAGATCGCGGTTCCAGCCGGCATCAATTCCAGCCTCTGTCATCCAGCTCTTCTGCACCAGGTACTGGCGTTTTTGCGGCCGGACTACGCCGACAAATTCCCCACCACGACGTATTTCGACGATCGCTTCACGAGCGAAGTAGTTCGGTCCATCGACATCGCGCAGTTCCCGCATCTCGTAGCGGTAGTCGCCTATCTCGATGGACTCGCCGGGACGCAGCGCGCGATCGGTTTCGATACTGAACGCGGATACCGTCGTAACGCCCAGGACGAACAGTCCGACGCCGAGATGGGCGATAGACATGCCGAGCACCGCGGGTGTCAGCCGTACTCCGCTCCGCCAGGACCGAATCGGCTGAATCAGCGATGTCGCGACGACCCATACGGCTGCAACAACGCCGATGCAAACGAGCAATCCGAAGCGGCCGTAAAACAGACCGGGAATCAGGACGCCGACGACGACGGCCACGATGGCCGGAATACGCAGCATGCGAAGCCAGGGTTCCGCTGGCTGCGAACGCCAGGCCGTATGCATCCCGAGCCCCATCAGGAACACGAGCGGCAACATAGGAATAGCAAACGCAATCTCGAACCAGGGCGCACCGACCGAGATCTTGCCGGCGTTGAGGACTTCGACGACCAACGGCGCCAGCGTGCCCAGGAATACCAGCGTCGCGGCAATTACCAGCAATACATTATTCAGCAACAGAAACGTCTCGCGCGACAGCGGTCGAAAGCCAGCCGTCGAATCCATGCTCGGCGCACGCCAGGCATACAGGACAAGTGCACTGATAATGACGATGCCGAGAAACGTCAGTATGAAAAAGCCACGTGTCGGATCCGTCGCGAAGGCGTGCACTGAAACCAGGATGCCGGAGCGCACCAGGAATGTGCCGAGCAAGCTCAGCGAAAATGCGGCAATTGCGAGTAACAGCGTCCAGCTCTTGAACAATCCGCGCCGCTCCGTGACAGCGAGCGAATGTATCAATGCGGTGCCGACGAGCCAGGGCATGAAAGATGCGTTCTCGACGGGATCCCAGAACCACCAGCCGCCCCAGCCGAGTTCATAGTATGCCCACCAGCTTCCAAGCGCGATGCCGACAGTCAGAAAAAGCCATGCGACCGTTGTCCATGGCCGTGTCCACTTTGCCCACGTCCTGTCGAGGTTGCCACTGATCATGGCTGCAATGGCAAATGCGAAAGCCACCGAAAATCCGACATAGCCCGCGTAAAGAATGGGCGGGTGAATCGCGAGGCCGGGATCCTGCAACAGCGGATTCAGATCCCCGCCGTCAGCCGGTGCCGGCGACAGCCGAGCGAAGGGATTCGACGTCAGCAACGTGAACAACAGGAAACCCGTCGAAAGCAAGCCGAGCACTCCGAGCACTCGTGCCACAAACGAATCAGGCAGATTGCGACTGAAGTGGCCGACCGCGACCGTCCACATCGAGAGAATCAACACCCACATCAGCAATGAGCCTTCATGAGCGCCCCACACGGCCGAGACCTTGTAAACCGTTGGCAGCGACAGCTGCGAATGATTCGCCACGTACGCTACGGAGAAATCGCTTTGCACGAACGCCCAGACGAGACAGCCGAACGCGAACGCGACAAAAAAGAACTGCCCGTTAGCTGCCGTGCGTCCGACGGCCATCATCGCGGCATCGTTGCGATGCGCGCCGATGAACGGCAACACGCCCTGGCACAGTGCCAGCGAGAGCGCCAGGATCAGCGCGAAGTGTCCGATCTCGGGAATCATTGCGAATCACACCCAGCCGACCGTCCCTGCAGGGAGGCCGTTTCATCTTGCACGTGTTTTGCGAGCGATTCGGCAACCTCGGGCGCCATGTAATTCTCGTCATGTTTCGCGAGAATCCTGTCGGCGACGAACACGTCCTCATTCATGCGACCGTGTGCCACAACGCCTTGACCCTCGCGGAACAGATCGGGAACGACGCCGCTGTAGGTCACCGTCAGGTCACAGCGCGTATCGGTGACCAGGAACGCCATATCGAGCGACCCTTCTGCGCGTTCGATACTGCCCTCGACGACGAGACCGCCAATCCTGAAATTGCGCTCTTTCGGATATTCGCCGGCGATCACATCGGAGATCTCGATGAAGAACATCATGTTGTCCTTGAACGCACGCAGGGTCAGCCCTGCCGCGATTGCGACGCCCGCCAACGCCAGGCCCACGGCCAGCATCCGCTGCTGCCTTGGTTTCATTCATGTCCCTCCAGTGCTTTGATGCGCACCTCGATATCGCGGTACACGGACGTGTGCCGCACCCGTATGCGCCATTCGTTAATAATCAATACCAGTAGCGTCAGACCGAAACAGGTCCACACATACGGAGCGTAGCCGCCCATCGCGACACCTTCCATCAGCTGTTGCCCTCCGGTGCAAGAATCAAATCCCTGACCCACCGCGTTCGTCGTTCACGGTGCAAAACCTCGGTACGGGTTCGCCGCAGCAGCAGCGAGCCGAATACCAGCGTAAATCCGAATATCATCGCCAGCAGCGGACGCAGCATCGCCGGGTCCATCGCCGGACCGCCTTCGGCCATAATGGTCCGGCCCTGGTGCAGCGAGCTCCACCATTGAACCGAGTAATGCACGATGATGACGTTGACGACGCCGACGAGAGCCAGTACCGCACTCGCCTTGTCGGCCTTGGCGGTGTCGTCGATCGCGGACCGCAACGCCATATAGCCGAAGTAGAAGAACAACAGGATCAGTTCGGACATCATGCGCGGGTCCGCCCACTCCCACCATGTGCCCCACATCGGGCGACCCCAGATCGAGCCGGTCGCGAGGGCCAGGAACGTGAACCACGCTCCGAGCGGCGCCGCCGACGCGGCAACCGAATGCGCCAGCTTCATGCGCCAGATCAACCCGATTCCGCCGGCGACCGCCATGATCATGTACGCCATCATCGACAGGTATGCGGCCGGCACATGCACGTAAATGATACGAAACGCGTCGCCCTGCTGATAATCAGCGGGCGCCAGAAACAGGCCCGCGTACGCACCGTACGCAATGAGTGCCAGCCCCGGTAACAGCAGCCAGGTGCTGAAAACGGGGGCAATTCGATAGAAGTGTGGCGGCGACGCCAACTGGTGAAACCATTTCCACATGGGCGGGGATTCTACTCGTTACTGATACGTAATGCGGCTGCTGTAGCAAAAGGCGCCAGACTCAGCGCACCCACCGCATACGCGGCCAGTGCCCAGACTCCGGCAGAATATGTCTCGTTTCCGGCCGCAAGCGACACGGTGTTTGCGCCAATAATTAAGACCGGCATCGAAAGCGGCAGAATCAGCAGACTTAGCAATGCGGTGCCGCGATGCAGTCCGACGGTCAGCGCCGCGCCGATCGAGCCTAGCAAGCTCAGGCTCATCGTGCCAAGCGTCAGGGTCAGCATCAACACTACAACAACGCTGCCGGGCATTCGATAAGTGATAGCCACGATGGGAGAAACCAGTACGAGCGGCAGGCCGCTCGTCAGCCAGTGAGCGGCTGTCTTGCCGATCGCCAACAACGGCAGGGGTTGCGGACTCACAAGCAGTTGCTCGAGGCTGCCGTCATCAAAGTCAGAAAGGAACAGGCTGTTAAGGGCGATTAACATGGCCAGCAGCGCGGCGACCCAAAGAACGCCAGGGCCGCTGAACGTAAGTTGCTCCGCACTTGGCCCCACGGCCAACGGGAACAATGTGCAGACCATAGCGAAGAAGAACAGTGGATTGAGAACGTCGCCGGGCCGCTTCCACGCCAGCAGCAGGTCCCGTCTCGCAACGGCGAACAGGCTGTCCAACATGCCGGGCACATCGCGTTGGGGAGCGCTCATCACAGCACCACTTTTTTCACTGTGGCGTCGATCTCGACATCCTGGTGCGCTGCCATGGCGCATAGCCCGCCTTTGGCGAGATGTTCCTTGACGAGACGCATGACGAGCGCACGACCCTCACGATCGAGGTTGGTGAACGGTTCATCCATGAGCCACAACGGGACGTCCGCCAGTAACATGCGAGCCAGTGCGACACGCCGCTGTTGACCTGCTGACAGGGATCTCAAAGGCAGTGGCTTCAGGCGACTAATATCGAGGCGTTCAAGAACCGAATCCAGGTCGTCGGCCGATTGCGGCCGCAACGCAGACTCGAAATGCAGGTTCTCTACCAGTGTCAGGTCGGCTTTGAGGCCAACCCGGTGCGCCATCCAGACCAGAGATCCGTGAAACACCTGACGCTGCTCGCCTACCGGCTTGCCATTCCATTCGATGACGCCGCTCTCGAACTCGAGCAAGCCGACCATCGCTTTCATCAGGCTGGTCTTGCCGCTGCCGTTCGAGCCCTCGAATAGCAGTAATTCCCCTGCTTGCAGCGCAAAACCGACATCCTGAAACAGGCATCGATCGCCGCGGAACAAGGTGAGGTCTCTACCGGATAACTGTGTTGTCAAGGCCCCGGACCCCGTCGCCATTCGCAGACGCTTTTTTTTGACCAGAAAAATTCATTTATATTTAGCGAGTTATGACGATTAATTAATGTTGCTTATTGAACGCGAGTGCGTCCTCATGATGCACAAAGAAATCACCATTTTTTGATTTGCACGGCCTGCCAAGCGACCGTAGACTGACGGACTCGGTTCAATTTGTACACAAAAAGCTGTCCGGGTTCCGACAATAAGGACAAATACTCAATAACTGGAGCAAGTTCAAGCACATGGATTTGGCCGCGGCTGGTCTCAGGGAACAACCATTCCGCACGCACGGTAAACCGGTGTCTATCGTACCGTATGCCTCTCACACAGAGGCACTCGATGCTATTCGCAAATCTTGCGAAAAGCACACCGGGCTCGCTTTGCTGCAAGGGCCCCCTTTGTCCGGAAAATCCACGTTGGTGCGATTTTTTGCCGAACACCTCGACGAGGATTGCGAGTATGCCATTGTTGACGGTACCGGCCTCAACACTGCGGGCCTCCTTGAGGGTGCGTTGCGACAATTCGGTTACGAGATCGAATGCAACACCACGAGCGAATTGCTCGCGATGTTGCGCGTCTTCGCGTTGCAGCAAACCGCATCACACGAACCGCCACTGCTCATCGTCGAGAATACGCACAGGCTGAACCCCAGTGCACTGCGCGCATTGTGTGAACTGGCAGAACTCAAGCTCAGGCAATTCAGCGCGTTGAAGATGGTGCTGGTTAGCGACCGCTCGCTGGGCTCCATCATCGAAGCGCCCGCCATGACAGGGGTCGCGAAGCGAGTTACTGCCGACATTCACTTGCAGGCAATGTCCTGCGAGGAGGCAAAGGGCTATCTGCGCGAAAAATTACGCGCGGCGGGCAGCAATGTGCCGGAGTACGTGTTTCCCGACTCGGTGTGCGTTGAACTCTGGGATGCATCAGGCGGCTGGCCTGGAGTTCTCGATCGCATCGCACTGCTGGCGCTGGCCAAAGCGGATTCGCTGCCGATCACGGTGTCATCGGTTGAGCGGCCGGACCTGCCGCAAGCGTCCTGGGATGAAGATTCGATCGCCGATCTCAATGCCGCGCTCGGAGAAGTACCGCAACCGCCGCAATTGTTCGTCAGCAAGGAAGGCGTCACCGTCAGGGAACTGTCGTTCGATCAACCGCGGCTCCTGATCGGACGCTCCGAACACAACGACGTCGCGATTCCGAGCAGTTTCGTCAGCAGGCATCATTTGCTGCTCGTGCGACACGGCAACACGACCTTCATGATGGACCTGAACAGCAGCAACGGTACCTACGTGAACTCCAAGCGCGTCTCGAATCACGTGCTGATTCACGACGATGTCATCACAATCGGACATCATCGCATCAAGTTCTGCGATCCTCATGCGACGACGCGCGGCACGTTGGACGGCACTGAATTCGCGGATACGGCGATCATGAAAACGCTCGAGGACATGCGCAAGCTGCTCGCGCAGGAGAACACGGCGATCCTGCCGTCGGTCACCGAAGACTTGCCGACCATGGGCAATAAGTAAGCCGTATCAGCCGAAGTAATTCTTCTTGAAGTGTTTGCGGCACATCGACAAGTAGCGGTCGTTGCCGCCTATCTCGACCTGTGATCCCTCGCGCACGGGCTCGCCGCTCTCATCCATTCGGATCACCATCGTTGCCTTGCTGCCGCAATGGCAGATCGCCTTGAGTTCCCTGAGGTTATCGGACCAGGCCAGCAGGTACTTGCTGCCGTCGAAGGGCTCACCCTGGAAGTCGGTTCGCAAGCCGTAAGCAAGCACCGGGATGTTGAGGCTATCGGTTACCTCGCCGAGCTGGAAGACCTG
>DAOWGY010000227.1 GCA_030641695.1 Gammaproteobacteria bacterium | reverse complement strand
GGGGGCAGGCATACACACGGCAAGAACTCTGCAAATGAGACTCGATGTCGGCACCAATAACCAGGTACTGCTCGACGATCCACTGTACGTCGGATGGCGTCACAAGCGCTTGCGCGGCGAGGCGTATGTCGCGATCGTCGACGAATTCGTCGAGGCGGCCAAGTCTGTATTTCCGAAAGTGGTGATCCAGTGGGAGGATTTTCACAAGGACATCGCCCTGATGATCCTCGATCGTCACAGAAACTCCCTGCCATCATTTAATGACGACGTGCAGGGTACCGGCGCCGTCGCCGCAGCGAGTATGCATGCTGCGTGCCGGATAAGCGGTGACGCCTTTAGCAATAGCCGTACGGTTGTGTACGGTGCGGGCGCTGCGGGACTTGGTATCGCCCGACAGATCCGTGATCAGTTACAGCATGAGGGCGTCGAGGGGGACGATCTTTTGCGTGCAATTATCACACTCGATAGCCGCGGCGTAGTCAGTGACGATCGTGAAGGCCTGGACGAGTACAAGCGCGAATTTGCCTGGCCGGTGAAATGGCTCGACGAACTGGGCCTGGGGGTCGATGACAGGGCGGACCTCGCAAAGGTCGTGGCCGCGTTCAAAGCCAATGTATTGATCGGTACATCAGGGCAGGGCGGGTCGTTTACCGAAGAGGTCGTCCGCGCCATGGCGGCAAACACGGAGCAACCTGTGATTCTGCCGATGTCGAATCCAACCAAGATCACTGAGGCCACGCCAGCGGACATACTTGAATGGACGGATGGAAAGGCGCTCGTTGCAACAGGAAGTCCGTTCGATCCGGTCGATGTCAAAGGTGAGCAACGCAAGATCGGCCAGGCGAATAACGTATTCGTATTCCCGGGCATCGGTCTCGGCACCATCATCAGCGGTGCCAGCGAGATCACCGATGCGATGATCGGGGCATCATCGGTAGCGCTTGCGCATGCCCTTCGGGACGACGAGCTAGAGCATCGTTGCCTGATGCCGGAGGTCAATCGGCTGTGGGAGGTCTGCGGCATCGTCGCACTCGCCGTTGCGAAACAGGCGATCACCGATGGAGTAGCGAGCTTCACCGATACGGGTGAGCTCGAGAGCCGGATCGCGGCCTACCGTTGGAAGCCGGCATATCCGGAGATCGTCCGCGAATAGACCGCGGTTGCCACAATTCGACATTTTCTTTCCCCTGGTCCGTCAGGTTCTGGCGATATAACCATTTCGTGGCATCGAAATGGGGAAATCGCATGGACGAAACAGATTTCAGCTGGCGGCGATGGCGGAGATTTTTCGCATTACGAAGTGATCGCCCGTCACCGACGTTGCTCGATGACGAATCCCGAATGCGGGCAGTGCCGTCATCAGTGGCAAGATCGCTGGCCATTTTTCAACTGGGTGAATCAGGCGGTGGCACGGTCATTGAACAGGCGCGCAACAGTCGGATATGCGAAATCGACGACGACTACGCTGAAGCGATGGCACTGTTCGTCGCCGAAGAACATCGTCACGCGGAGTTGCTGGCCTGCTGCGTACGGGCTCTTCGAGGTGAATTGATTCGCAAGAACTGGACCGCGCGACTTTTCGTGTGCGGCCGGCGTCTCATCGGTCTGCGGCTCAAAGTCATGGTGCTGCTGGCTGCCGAGGTTGTCGGCATCTGTTACTACCACTTGTTGTCTGCGCGCCTCCCGGAAAGCGGGATGAGAAAGCTGTTGCAAGAGATTGTCGAAGACGAAAAAGCCCACCTGAAGTTTCATTGCTGCTTCTTGCGTACCCAGGCCCATACCGGGCTGCAGCGCATCATTTTTCTGATTGTCTGGCGCGTGTTGATGTTTGCCGCCGCCGTTGTGGTTCTTATCGATCACCGGGCAGCACTACGCGACCTGGCGATACCGGTCAATGTCGTCTGGAAACGCTGGATGGTATACAGCCGGACCGCCGAGAACCTGGTCATCCAGGACAACATCCGTGCAATGCGCTCAGTGGCGGTGCGGTAACATCGTGCGCTCACACATCGTTCAATCCAACGCCTATGACGTGGCTGTATTGCGGAAGGCACTGCGGAGCTCGGTCATCGAGTCAAGTGAAATC
>DAOWGY010000314.1 GCA_030641695.1 Gammaproteobacteria bacterium | reverse complement strand
TACGGCGACATCAAGGACAAGTTCCGTCCGGGGCATGCCGATTACACCTATCAACAAAAGTACGGCATCCGTGATTACCGCGGCGGAGGCCGGTCGTCTGCGCGAGAGACGACCATGCGGGTAGCGGCCGGTGCGATCGCGCGCAAGTATCTGCGCGAACGACTCGGTGTGGAGGTTCAAGGCTACCTGTCGCAGCTCGGCCCGATCGTACTCGGTGCAACGGATCTCGGTGCCGTCAATGACAACCCGTTCTTCTGCGCCGAGCCTGACCGTATCGGTGAACTCGAGACATTCATGGACGAGTTGCGCGAACAGGGTGATTCGATCGGTGCCAAAATCAGCGTGCTCGCGAGCAATATGCCGGTGGGCCTGGGAGAACCCGTGTTCGACAAGCTCGGGGCGGACCTCGCACGCGGCCTGATGAGCATCAACGCTGTAAAGGGCGTCGAACTGGGGGCCGGGTTCGCGGCCGTGACGCAGCGTGGCAGCGAACATCGCGACGAGATTTCTGCCGACGGATTCAACAAGAATGACGCCGGCGGCACGCTGGGCGGCATTTCGTCGGGGCAGGACATACTCGCGAGCATCGCCATGAAGCCGACGTCGAGTGTGTCAGTACCTGGCAAGACGATCGACAAGACCGGCAAGGAGACCGAGATCGTTACCAAGGGTCGTCACGATCCCTGCGTCGGCTTGCGCGCGACGCCGATCGCCGAAGCGATGGTCGCGCTCGTGCTGATGGATCACTATTTGCGCAATCGCGCACAGAACGCCGACGTTCAGTCGGAAACACCCGTAATCAAGTAGACATATACTAATGACAGACACGATTGATGTAGCCGTCGTTGGCGCCACAGGCATGGTCGGGGAAGCCATGCTCGAGATACTCGCCGAGCGCAATTTTCCTGTGGGCACAGTGCATGCACTCGCGAGTGAGCGCTCGGTCGGCAAGACAGTGGCGTTCGGCAATCGTGAACTGAACGTCGGCGACCTCGCCGAGTTCGATTTCTCGACGGTCGGCATCGGGCTGTTTTCAGCGGGTGGGTCGATTTCGGCCGAGTATGCGCCGCGCGCAGCGGAGGCAGGTTGCGTCGTCATCGACAATACCTCGCATTTTCGTTATGACGACGACATCCCGCTGGTGGTGCCGGAGGTTAACGCGGATGCGATCGGCGACTACAAGACTCGCGGCATCATCGCCAATCCGAACTGTTCCACCATACAAATGGTCGTCGCATTGAAACCGATCTACGACGCGGTCGGAATCGAACGCATCAACGTCGCAACGTATCAGGCGGTGTCGGGCGCCGGTCGCAGCGCGGTCGAGGAACTCGTCCGCCAGACAACGAACCTGTTGAATGGACGACCGCTGGAGATGAAGGGCGACACCAAGCAAATTGCGTTCAACGCAGTACCTCATATCGACGTGTTTCAGGACAATCGCTATACCAAGGAAGAGATGAAAATGGTCTGGGAGACACGCAAAATTCTGGGCGATCCGGACATACTGGTGAATCCGACGGCGGTGCGTATTGCGGCGTTTTACGGTCATTCCGAGGCCGTACATATAGAAACTCGCGACAAGATTTCGGCGGCTGAGGTCTGCGAATTGATGAGCAATGCACCCGGTGTGGAACTCGTCGATGGCATCGAGACGGGGCAATATCCGACCGCGGTTAGCGAAAGTTCCGGAAACGATGCCGTCTTTGTCGGCAGGGTGCGGGAAGACATCTCGCACCCTCGTGGTATCAACCTCTGGGTGGTGTCCGACAACATACGTAAGGGCGCGGCTCTAAATAGCGTCCAAATTGCTGAAATATTGGCGAAAAACCATTTATAGGCTATAGTGCGCAGGCAAATGGAGAGGCAGTTTTGCCTGCCGCGCGTACGTCCTTGCATGGCGTCAGCAGGGACACTTGGGGAGTTGGAGACCATCACTATGCCGCGACGATTCATTCGTTTCTTGCTGCTGTTCGCGATTCTGCTGTCGAGCAATGCCTGGGCGCTTGGACTGGGTGAAATTCGTTTGAATTCAGCGCTTAACGCGCCCTTGAGGGCTGAGATCGAATTGCTCTCGGCCATGCCCGAAGAACTCGACAACCTGCTCGTGGCAATGGCCTCGCAAGAGACCTTCGAGCGCTATGGCCTCGACCGGCCGCACTATCTGCAAGACGTCCACTTCGAAGTCGTTCGCTCCGGGACGGCAGAGGGCAATTACGTCAGTGTTACTTCCGCCTCGCCGATCACCGAGCCTTTTCTGACATTTCTCGTCGAAGCGACATGGGCACGAGGTCGTTTGCTGCGTGAATACACCGTGCTTCTCGACCCGCCTACGTTTGCACCACTTGCTGCAGCAGAGACGCAGCCGGCGGTAACGGCGCCACAGCGTAGTACGCCGACCGACAGCGCGCGCATCGAACGGCAACCGCAACCGCAACCGCAACCGCAACCAACGGCGCGTGAGCCCGAGCGGCAACCGCGGCCGATACCGGCACCGCCGCAACGCACGCAAC
>DAOWGY010000130.1 GCA_030641695.1 Gammaproteobacteria bacterium | reverse complement strand
GGCTCTGCGATCACGAGCTTCGTCTTCGACTGGGCGAGCACGTCCCAGGTGCCGGGATACACCGTTCTGAATTCAAGACCGACCGGGCTGTTCGGTGGCAATTCCTCGCTGGGCCGCGAGGAGGCGCGCCAGATGACGATTTCGCTGTCCAGAACTACTGATCGTTGGCAGGGTAGCGTGGCGGCTTTTCACCGTGCCGATATTGACCTGGTTGATTGGACGTTTTCTACAGGCGCGCCGTTTGCGCGCCAGGCGAATGCCGTTGATATCGATGTACTCGGCGTCGAGTTATTGCTTGCCGGGCGTTGGGAATCGCTCGAGGTCGCCGCAGGCTATACCTATCTCGACAAGGATGCGGATTATGGCGCCGCGCTGGTCGATGCAAGTTTCTATGCGCTGAATTTCGCACGACACCGGGCGACGCTTGCGATTCGATACCGACTGGCCGAGCCACTCGAGTTGCGAATCGATAACGAATACCGAGAGCAGGCGGACAACCCGCTACGTACGAGCTCATCCAATACCTATCTGGCGTCGCTCGGGATCGCATGGGAACCGCCGCAAGGAAGCGGACTCGGGGTTGCGCTGACAATCGATAACCTGACCGACAGCGACTTCCAGCCGTTTCCGGGTACGCCGGCAATGGGACGGCAGTTCAGTCTGAGTGCGAGTTATTCCTGGTAGCCGGGAGGGGCTTGCGTGAGTCTTTCGCCCGAAACCGCGCGCCGATCCAGTCGAGCCAGTCGCTGGTCACTTCATCACGATTCGTCTCATTGAGCATTTCGTGACGTCCTTCCGGGTAGATTTTCACGGCGACCCGTTGGTGGCCGGTTTGTGCGTAATGCAATATCAGTCGGGTCATTCCGCGATCGCCACCCACGGGGTCCTTGCTGCCGCCCGTGATAAAAATGGGCAGATCGGCGGGTACCCGGCCAATAGCGTGATCGGAGCCGAGCTCGAACAAGCCACCAAGCAGGTCCCGCCATAGCCCGCAGGTATAGGGGCCACCGCACAGTGGATCAGCGACGTACAGGTCAACCTCGTTCTCATCGCGTGACAACCAGTCAAGGTCGGTTCTTGCGGGCCTGAAATTATTGTTGAAATTGCCGAAGCCGAGCTTGTCCAGCAAGGCACTCTTGCCGTGCCTGCCAAGGCGCAGGGACTCGATTAGGGCGATCAACATCGCCGGCAGCAGTTTCGCGCGCTGTGGCCACGTGGACGCGGACAGCAATAAGCCAGCCAGCCTCCCGCCATAGTGCATTGCAAAAGTCTGCGCGACGTATGAGCCTAAGCTGTGACCCAGCATTACGATCGGCAGCTCCGCGAATCGCTCCTGAATATGCGTGAGCACGATTAGTGCGTCGTCAACGACAAGGTGCCAGCCCTTATTGTCGGCGAAAAAGCCTATCTCGCCACCGGGATCACCGTGCCCTCGGTGATCGTGAGCGCACAGCACAAATCCACGCTCACATGCCGCATGCGCGAATCGATCGTAGCGGTTCACATGTTCGCCAAGTCCGTGCAATAGCTGGATAACGCCCGCGGCCTCGCCGGTGGGCTGCCAGATCCGCAGGCGAATCTCGTGACCATCGGGGGCCGCCAGTACCTGCAGGGTGTCCATAAACGTCAACTTAGCTGAGTCAGAGCGCTCCTGGCTTCCGCCAGCCAGGCTTTCTGAGCTTTTTTGAAATGTCGTGGAGCCAGTTCGGCCGCCGCAAGTATGTCTGAGTATTCCTCTCGTGCCTCGGCGACCTTGCCAACTGTTTCCAGTAGTTGAGCGTAGCGTACGCGCGCTTCGGCTCCCGAATAGTATGCAGCAACCGCGGCGAATTCAGCCTCAGCTTCCTGCAACTCGTCGCATTCCTGTAACGCCCTGGCGTAAAGCAGGTGCCCTTCGGGCGAACGGTAGTCAGGATTGTGTTTTCTGAGTTTTGCCAGGGTTTCCCTGCACGCCGCGGCGTCGCCGTTGAAAAATTCCGCCCGCGCGAGTCCCAGCATCAAATCCGGGTCGTGCTCGTACAGGCCCGTCAGGGCGGCGCGGTAGTGATCGACGGCCTCTGCGAACCTGCCCTTTTCGATGAGTTCACTGGCCAGGTGCCGGGTTGCGTCGACGCTGCCGGATAAGCGGTGTTCCAGTTCGCGGCGTCGCAGTTCGCCGCCAGGATTCAGTGTTTTCCTGACACCCCGCATGGTCCGGCGTGCGCCAAAGTTGTTCGACAATTCCGGTAACAGTTCGACGATGAAGTAAGCAGCGGCGCCGATTCCGGGCATGAAGAGCAATATGAAGATCCAGTATGTGGCGCGCCCGGTGCGCATTACATGCACGATCAGGGCGACCTGCACGATCGCAGTGAGAATTAACAATGGCATCGACGTATCCGCATCACGAGAATCTGCATAGGTCAAGGTCGTCTTTTCTGGCAATATCAAACTCTATGACGACGCATCCCGAATCACAACTTGCAAACAGCGTACTGATGATTCGGCCAGTGCGCTTCGAAAGCAACCCGGAGACCGCCGCTTCAAACCGTTTCCAGGGTAAGACGGCCGCGGCGCCGGAGGAGCAGCATCGCGCTGCGCTGCAGCAGTTCGAGGATCTCGCGGCTGCACTGCGCGCCAACGGCATCGATGTGATCATCGTCGATGATACGCTGGAGCCGCACACGCCGGACTCGATATTTCCGAACAACTGGGTCAGTTTTCACGCCGACGGCCGGGTCGTGCTGTATCCGATGGAGGCCGAAAACCGGCGCACGGAGCGACGTATGGACATCGTCGAACACCTCGATGCGCAGCTCGGGTTCCAGGTGAGTGAAATCGTCGACCTGTCCCATCATGAATCCCGCGGTCACTACCTCGAAGGCACCGGCAGCATGGTGCTCGACCGCGTGAACCGGGTCGCCTACGCTTGCCTGTCGTCGCGAACGCAGCTCGATGCATTGGGCGAATTCGCTCAACGTATGGATTATAACGTCGTCGCTTTCGATGCCGTTGATCGTGACGGCGTGCCCATTTATCACACGAACGTGTTGATGAATATCGGTGAGGAAATTGCGGTTATTTGCGATGCTGCAATTGCGCGCGACGATCAAAAACAAGCCGTGCTCGAGCGACTACGATCAACGGGCCATGAGGTCGTTTCGCTCGATTTTGCCCAGCTCGAGGCGTTCGCCGGCAATATGCTGGAGCTTCGCGGAGCCGATGGCGAGCGCGTGCTCGCAATGTCGCAACAGGCATACGATTCTTTGCACGATGAGCAGCGCGCGCTGCTCGGGGACAATGCGCGAATCGTAACTGCGGACATCGGCGACATCGAGAGTTCGGCTGGCGGTAGCGTGCGATGCATGCTCGCGGAAGTGCATTTACCACGTGCAGAGTCTTGATAAGCATCTTTAAATCGCTGCATTCACCCACATATCCCAAACTCCTTTTTATTCTGCAACACAGGAGATATCCTCATGGCCAGAGTCGCTCCGCAACGCAATATCCTGGTAATTGCCGTCGGTGTCATCATCGCGGTTCTCATAGCGATGCAGTTTGTGAAAACGATCCCACCGGGTCGCGTCGGTGTCGCTACATTGTTCGGCAACGTCATTGCCGAGGGTTTCACGCAAGGACTGCATGTTCCGGTAAACCCGTTGTACAAGTGGACGCTGTTTGACGCGAGGGAAAAGACGCACGTCGAAACCGCGAACGTTCCGAGTCAGGATCAGTTGCAAACGCGGCTCGATGTCAGCGTGCAGTTCCGTATCGACGGCAGCATGGCGCCGCGGATTCTGGAGGAGACCGGCGACGCAGTAGCCACGGTCCAGGTACACCTGATCCCCAAGTTGCGCTCGCTCCTGCTTGAACAGGGAAAGAGCATCAAGCGCGCGGAGGATTTCTTTAAGGAGGAAACCCAGGCGACCTTGCAGTTGGCGCTGACCGAAGGCCTGCGTGATTACCTTTCTCCCAAAGGCATTATCGTTACTGCGGTCCTGATTCGGGACATCACGTTACCACCATTCATTGTCGAGGCTATCGAGAAGAAGAAAGAACGTGAACAGGCGGTCGAGCGCGAACGTGCAGAACTGGAGCGAGTACGAACCGAGTTACAACAAGAAGTGGCGCGTGCCGAAGCCGGCCGGGCAGCGGCCGAGGAAGAGGCCGCAAGAATGAGAATTCTCGCGGATGCTCAAGCGTACGAAATCACGCAAATCAACAATGCGATTGCGAGCAATCCGGCGTATATTCAGTTGCAGTCACTCGAGGCGCTGAAAGCCATTTCCAAGGATCCGGCGAGTAAGATTTACTTCATGGATGGGTCCAGCCCGAACCCGTTGCCGCTGTTGCACCTTGGAGATAGGCAGACGTTGCAACGCTAGTTGCCCATCGGATACGATTCACTGGGACGGGAGCCGGTTGACCGGCTCCCGTTTTCCTTTGTTGGAGCGCTTCTTGAAGCGCGATAGATAGATGAAAAAGAACAAAGACAAAATCCTGATGTGTCCGCCCGACTTCTTCACCGTGGACTACGTCATTAATCCGTGGATGGTGGGCAGCGAGGGATCCATGAGCCTCGACCTGGCGCGGCAGCAATGGGGCCAGCTGCGTGATGCGATCGAAGAGTACGCCGAAGTCGTGACGATCGATCCGCAGCCCGATTTGCCGGACATGGTGTTTACGGCGAACGCGGGTGCCGTTTACGGCAACAAGGCTATCGCCAGCCACTTCATGCCTCACGAACGACGGCCCGAGGAGGCTCACTTCAAAGCATGGTTCCGTGACAATGGTTTCGAACTACTCGACCTGGACGACAAGATAGGATTCGAAGGTGCCGGTGATTGCCTGAATGACCGTCGCGGCTCCTGGTTATGGACAGGTCACGGCTTTCGCACGGAGATTGAGGCGCACAAGGAGATTCAGGACTTCTTCGATCTCGAGGTCGTATCGATACGTTTGACTGACGAGCGCTTCTACCACATCGATACCTGTTTTTGCCCGTTGACGGATGGATTCCTCATGTACCATCCGCCCGCATTTGATTTCGACTCGCGCATGGCCATCGAGACACGCATACCGCCGCATAAGCGAATCATTGTGGACACGATCGACGCCGGCAACTTCGCCTGCAACGCGGTAAACATCGGCGATCGTGTTTTTCTGCACCGCGCGTCGGAACCGTTGAAGGCACGGCTGATGCTGGCGGGATTTTCCGTCTACGAAATCGAACTAACCGAGTTTCTGAAGGCGGGCGGGTCGGCCAAGTGTCTTACCCTGAAACTGACCGAGCCCCTGCACGCATGAACGGACGAACGATGACCGAGCCGCATCGTTACCGCATTGAGCCAATAGATCCGGCGGCACACCTCTTTGAGGTCCGCCTGACTGTTGCGGAGCCTGATAGCAAAGGACAGGTCTTCGCGATGCCCGCCTGGATTCCGGGCAGCTACATGATCCGCGACTATGCGCGCAACGTCGTTGCCATCCGCGCCGAATCGGACGGGCTCGCGATCGAGCTGAGCAAACTCGACAAGAGTCGCTGGCGCGCGGAACCAGTGCAACGGCCGTTGACGCTGATCGCAGAGATCTATGCGTACGATCCGAGCGTCCGTGGCGCGCATCTCGACACGACGCACGCGTACTTCAATGGGCCGTGTGTCTTCTTTGCCGTTGTCGGCAAGGAGGACCAGCCCTGCGAGATCGAGATACTGCCTCCTGATGAGGCGATGGCAAGCGACTGGCGTGTTGCGACGTCGATGCGCCGCAAGGGTGCCGAGCCATATAGTTTCGGTACGTACGAAGCCAGCGACTATGCAGAATTGATCGATCATCCCGTCGAAGCCGGGCAGCTGTTGATCGGTGAGTTCGAGGTCAACGGCATTCCGCACGGGATCGCGATTCGCGGTCAGGCTCGCGTGGACATGGGCAGGCTGTGCCACGACTTGCAGACGCTGTGTGAGCAGCAGATGACACTGCTCGGCGTTCCCGGAGACATGGACCGGTATCTGTTCCTGTTGCACGTGCCCGGCAGCGGTTATGGCGGCCTGGAACATCGCTGGTCATCGAGCCTGGTTTGCGCCCGTGACAGTCTGCCGCCGCGCGGCGGTGATGAGGTTCACGACGCCTATCGCACGTTCCTTGGACTGGCCAGCCATGAATACTTCCACGCCTGGAACGTCAAACGTATGAAACCGGAGGTTTTTGTTCCCTATGCCTTGTCCGAGGAGTCGTACACGGGTCTCCTGTGGGTGTTCGAGGGTGTCACCTCGTACTACGATGATCTCGCGCTCGTTCGTTCCGGACTCATCACCGAGCGCAGTTACCTGGAATTGCTCGGGCAGACCATAACGCGCGTTGCGCGGGGTACCGGGCGATTGCGACAAAGCGTCGAAGATTCGAGTTTCGATGCATGGACCAAGTTTTACAAACAGGATGCGAACGCCAGCAACGCGATCGTCAGTTACTACGCGAAGGGCTCGTTGATTGCGCTTGCGCTCGATCTCAAATTGCGATCGGAAACCGAAGCGCGAATATCGCTGGACGACATCATGACGGAATGCTGGAAGCGCTGGGGCGAAAGCGGATGCGGCATGCCCGAGAACGGATTCGAGTCGGTCGCGGCCGAAGTATCGGGACTTGATCTCGATGATTTCTTTGACGCGACGGTGCGTGGTACGGGTGAGCTGCCGTTGCAGTCGCTATTGCATGCGCACGGCGTCGAATTCAACATGCGGGCGTCGCGCGGCGGTAACGACAAGGGTGGCCGGAACGTGTCCGCCTCGAAGCAACGAGACGTATGGCTGGGTGCGAAACTGTCCGACAAGGACGGCACGTCCGTGTTCGCCTCAATCGCGAACGGAGGACCGGCGGAACTTGCTGGAGTCGCGCCCGGCGACAAGGCAGTCGCGTTGGACGGCCTGATGTTGACCTCTGCTAATGTCGACAAACGTTTGCGTGCCTACCGTGATGGCGACGAGCTGGAGCTGGTCGTGTTTCGTGGCGACGAACTGGTGACGACGAGCATCCAAATCGCGGCGTCGCCGGAGGATACCTGCTATCTCGAGTTGACAGAGGATGTAGAGCTGGATGTCGAGACACGGCGTATGTCCTGGCTGCATGGCTAGTTCGAATCAGATCTGCCAATGGCGTTCGATTACCTGAAAACCCCTCATGTGCGCCTGTTCGCCGGCGCTGCTCTGATCAGCCTGTCTCCAGTATGGGTAACGCTCGTGTCTGTGTCCCCGACAACGAGTGGTTTCTACCGGGTTGCGATTGGCAGTGTCGCGTTGATCGCGTTTCTCGTACTGACCGGGCGAGGACTGCAGTTGCCGAAAAGGACATGGACGATCCTGATGCTGGCATCGGCGTTTTTCGCACTGGACCTGTTCTTCTGGCATCGCTCGATCATCTATATCGGCCCCGGGCTTGCGACGCTGCTGGCCAATTTTCAGGTCTTCATCATGATGCTGGCCGGCGTTTTGCTGTTGCGGCAGCGGCCGCGGCCGGTTCAGCTCATGGCGGCGCCGCTGGCGCTCGTCGGTCTCGGCATGATCGTCGGGCTCGACTGGCAGAGCCTGTCTCAGGACTATCGGCTCGGTATCTTTTTCGGTTTTCTAACAGCCATCATGTATGCGGGTTATCTGTTGAGCATGCGTGCCGCGCGCACCGATTCCGACTACTTCATGCCGACTCGCGAGGTCGCAGTCGTCTCGACCGTGTGCGCGCTTGTTCTGGGAATCGCCGTGATCGCAGAGGGCGGCTCCCTGGCGATTCCCACTTATGCTGACGCCGGCTGGCTCGTGGCGTACGGCATCCTTTCGCATACCATTGGCTTGCTGTTGATCGCCAGCAGTTTGCCGCAAGTCTCAACGACGCAAGCCGGTCTCGCACTGCTCCTGCAGCCGACACTCAGCTTCGTCTGGGACGTGCTGTTTTTTGCCCGCCCCATGCGGCCCATCGAATTCGCGGGCGCGGCGACTGCGCTGCTGGCGATCTACCTCGGCTCCCGCAAATCCTCGCTGTAGGAGCGCTTCTCGAAGCGCGATCGCGCTTCCAGAAGCGCTCCTACAGTTAGAGCAGCTTTAGCGCGCCGGGCAATACCTCGATATCGAACGCCGTCTGCATAGCTTGTACTTCACCGTCGAGATGCGACGGTACCGGTGCAAACGCCCGTACTTGCAGACGCCGCACGCTGACGTGCGTGATATCTCGCTCTGCCAGGTGCGTGCCGCGCATCAGCAGCGGCAGCAGCCGCGTTATGCGGCGACGAGTTACGGGCGCGGCGATCAGGAGTTCGAGTAGACCGTCGTCGTTGATTGCCATCGGCGCAATATGGAACATGCCGCCGATCCATGGTCCATTGCTGACGCTTGCCAGGGTCAGCGGACCATCCCATTCAAATTCGTCAGCACGAATCTCGATATCGGGTGTCGCAATGCCATCGACCATGGCGCGAAAAATGGCGATCAGGTAGACGAAGTCGCCAATGGGCAAGTGATAAGAACGTGCTATTCGGGTGACCTTGGCATCGAGTCCTATGCCGGCGCCGTTCGCAAAGTAGCGGTCGTTCATGCGACCGACATCGATCGGTCTCGGTGATGCGTCATCGGCGATTCGGCGAGCGAGCAAGGTTGTTGCAGCTTCCCAGTCGAGCGGAATCTGCGCTGCCTTGGCAAAATCGTTGCCGGTGCCCGTGGGAACGACGCCCAGTGCGGCGCCGCCGCCAGCAGCCATGATGCCATTGACCGCTTCGTGAACGCTGCCGTCGCCGCCGGCGACGATGAGTCGACGGGTGCCGCCGCGAAGCAGCTCGCGTACCTGTGCCTCGAGGTCGCCGACGCCGCGGCTTTCGTACAGCAACGTCTCGACGCCGGCGGCCTCGATCAGTTCGCGTATTCTCGGCAACCGACGCCCGGCACGTCCGCGGCCTGCGGTCGGATTAACAATCAGGGCGATGGATCGGGTCGTCATCGGGCAGCCGTTGAAGAAGGACACCCGATGCTACAATGCCGCGGTCGGCACTGGCAAAAAGGTCGCTTCGCATGCTCGAACTCGGCGTCAAGTTCCTGCTAAGTTATTTCATCGGCTCGCTGATGGGCGCGATGATCGTGGGCAGAATTCGCGGCGGCGTCGACATTCGAACGATGGGTAGCGGCAATGCAGGCGGTACCAACGCTTTGCGAACCCAGGGCGTGTTATTTGCGCTTGGGGTGATCATCGTCGACGTGGGCAAGGGTGCGATCGGAGCCGGCGTGATTCCGGGGCTCGATCTTCCTTTCGTCGGCATCGACCCTGAAATATCGCGCACCTGGCTGACGATCAGTTGCGCCTCGGCGGCCGTATTCGGGCATGTCTGGCCCATCTATCACGGATTTCGCGGTGGCAAGGGTGCCGCCACGTATATCGGCACATTTATCGTGCTGAATGCATTCTTCATCATTCCGTTATTGCTCGTCTGGGCCTGGATGATCGTCTTGTTCGGCTACGTCGGACTGGCCACAATGACAGCCGCTGTCGCGCTGCCCGTCTGGCTGGCCGCGAGCCGCTTGCCCGCGGACCAGGCCTTGTTTATCTATTCGGTCGTCATGGCTATGTTCATCATCTATTGGCACCGCTCCAACATTCAGCGCATGCGGCGCGGCGAAGAAGATCAAATTACGAGGCTCATGTTTTTCCGGCGCAAGGAGCAGGCGACCGATAATGAGCAACATTGACGCGACCGCGATTCATGATTCCCTGAATTCGGATGTTGCGGCCAAGCTGGATCAGCTCGAGGTCTTTGCGGAAATCGACTCCACGAATTCCTATTTGTTACAACAACCGGCTCCCGCCGCTGGCAAGCACCGGGTTGCCATCGCAGATCATCAAACGGCGGGTCGGGGACGACAAAATCGGGAGTGGATTTCGGCGCCGGGCGCGAGTTTGTGCCTGTCACTCGCGTATACGTTCTCGTCCAGGCCCGACAATCTGCCCGGCCTCACCCTTGCGATTGGCGTCGCCGCGGTCAACGCGCTTAGTGAAACAGGCGTCGATGGTGTCGATCTGAAGTGGCCGAACGATATTGTCGCGCGTGATGGCAAACTCGGTGGCATGTTGGCTGAAGCGCAATTTCGCGGTGATGCGAATGCAACCGTTGTTGCCGGTATCGGGCTGAACGTCGACCTGCCCGTCACGCTGATACAAGACAATGCCTCCCGCTGGTCGCAGCGAGCGACAGATCTCAACAGTCTCGTCGCGACGCCGCCGTCTCGCGAGATCATATCGGGCGCGTTGATCGATAATTTCGTCAAGGCACTGCGGATTTTCGAGACGAGCGGGTTTGGCCCATTCATCGAATCCTGGCGTCACCATGACTGGCTTTGCGGTCGCCGAATCACCGTCGAGCAAACTAACGGGAGCATCAGTGGCACGGCCTCCGGCGTCGATGATGATGGCGCACTGTTGCTGCGAAGCGAAGACACGATAACTCGTATCATCTCCGGCTCGATCATCCTGGACAATTCCTGAGGCATGTACGCGTGAAGGCACTACTTCTGGACGTCGGCAATACGCGAATCAAGTGGGGCGTGCTCGAGAACGGCCACATTCGCAAGACCGGACACATCTTACGGGTCAAGGTGAAGGAACAGGGACTTGCCGCGCTCACATCCAGGTTGCCACGAGCCGTCGAAGCCGTGCTTGTGAGCAATGTTGCCGGCCCCACGTTCGGGACACGACTGTCGGGTGTCATCGGTATGCATTGCCACCGCGATGTTCACTTCGCGAAGACAAAACGACAGGCCTGTGGCGTTCGCAACGGCTATCGGCAGCCGCGACTCATGGGCGTCGATCGCTGGGTCGCCATGATCGGCGCCTGGGCAGAAATTCAGGCAGCTTGCGTCGTCGTCGATGCGGGCACCGCGGTGACCAGCGATGTCCTGGATGATGACGGTCAGCATCTCGGTGGCCAGATACTGCCTGGCGTTACCCTGATGTCCGCGGCGCTCGCTGCGAGCACCAGCGACATACCGAAGGCCGGTCATCGCGTACCGGCCGCCGCCGCAGGTCTCGACATGTTCGGTGACAGCACCAGCAAGGCTGTTCGCAACGGTGTGTGGAACGCGGTTGTCGGTGCCGTTGAGCGAGCAATTACGACTTTGCGATCAAACGCTTACGATCCGATCGTGGTCTTGACCGGCGGTGACGCGTCGCGCATGCTTACGGCGCTTGGCTCCGAACCCCTGCATCGGCCTAACCTTGTTCTGCAAGGCCTGGCACGTATGCTGGAGGACATACGCGACGAACGATGAAAAACCTGCTGTTACTGCTACTACTTGCGAACATCCTGTACTTTCTGTGGGGATGGTTTGCCGAAGAACCGTCGCAACCGGGCGTCGCGATCGTTGAGGAGTCGGAACTCGGTCCGCCATTGGTGGTTACGGCAGATCGATCCGCTGAGGCGGTCGCGAGCGTGGGTGCGGTGCTTGGCTCCGGGGAGCCATCCGATCTGGCGGCCGTAGTTGGCCGTTCCTGCGTCACCGTCGGCCCGTTCCGCGCGAGTGCGGATGCGGACATCGCTCAGACCCGGTACTCGGGTGAGGGGATGCGGGCACAATTGCGCTCGGCACGCGGTCAGATTTTTGTCGGCCACTGGGTGCAGATTCGCAACATCAAAGATCGTGACGCGGGCAATGCAATGCTCGCGAAACTGCGTGAAGGTGGGTTGGGTGATGCCTACCTCGTGCCCACTGACGATGAGGGACTGAAAATCTCGCTTGGCCTGTTCGGTGACATAAATGGCGCCGAGAAAACCGAGTTGCAGGCAACGTCGCTCGGGCTGGATGCGGAGATCGCGCCTCGCATGAACGAAGGCACCGTGTATTTCGTGGACATCGCGTTACCGCCAGGCAGGGGCGCGAGTGCGATCATCGAGCAATACGGCGAGGACAAGGTCATGCTGCGCGATGCGGCGACCTGCCCGCAGACACGATAATGCGACAGAGGGCCTTGTATGGCCCGGGAGAATCGCGAATAATTCGCCACCCTTGCCGGCATAGCTCAGTTGGTAGAGCAACTGATTTGTAATCAGTAGGTCCCGTGTTCGAATCATGGTGCCGGCACCATTCAATCGGCGAGTTAGCGCCCCGTCCTGGGGCGCTGATTCGACTGATACGATGGCGACAGACCACGTGAAGCCGGACATTGGTTTTCCGCTACCTGGAAAGGTGTCTGGTCTATTATTTCCAACGATTCCAATCTGTGCACTGTGTACGGAACCTTGACCAAACGCGTCTCCATAATTTGGTTCGATTCTGTTCTTGATGGTAATTCGCGATGTTAGTGTCGGACCGGGTCTACTACCGCATTCCACAAGTTTGGCTATCTATAGGAATACTGTTCCTGCTGTTGGGCCTTGCCGCAGGACCTGGCTTTCGATTTTTCTATG
>DAOWGY010000010.1 GCA_030641695.1 Gammaproteobacteria bacterium | reverse complement strand
GAATGGTCGCGCGATGTTGGCCGCAGTCACCGGTAACTCGGGTGAGTTTTCCGTTTGCGACAACCGCGGCGTTGACCGCGCGAAGGTCATTATCGTCGATTTGTCGGGGCGCCCGAGGATGTCGAAGCATAACGCCGACGGCTCGCCGCCGAACTGCACCTGATTTTCTATTCTCCGGACTTCCATTGTGTCGAACCTGCATCACAAGAATCCTGGCTTCTCTCTTCTGGAACTATTGATCGCGCTGGTCATATTCAGCATTGGCATGCTCGCTATTGCCGGGTTGCAGACGGTGTCGAAACAAGCGAACTACGAAGCCTTGCAGCGTACGACTGCCGCGCACGTGGCTAACGGCCTGCTCGAGGACATGCGTACGAACGGTAATGGCATCGATATCTATGCGGCTGCGGCGGAATTCGGTGGGGGCAGTATTGGTGCTGAACCGGCCCCGAGTTGTCGCGGCACTGACGAATGTAACGCCGTGCAAAAAGCAGCTCACGATCTGTGGTTCTGGGAACAGCTGCTGGATGGCGATCTCGAAACCAACGCCGGCGTCGCGGCCGGCGGACTCGTGTTACCGGCGATATGCATCACGGGTCCCGCGGTCGGAGGTGCCGGTGTTTACCAGGTCACGATAGTGTGGCGGGGGACCGCATCAATTACTGCCAATGTCGCCAATCCATGTGGTACGGCGAGCGGCAACTACGGTGCACAGAATGAGTTCCGCCGCATCGTACAAATTCCGACTTACATCGATCCCAATTTCTGAGTCTTTCGTAATGCATATGCCTGCAAGCAACAAACAATCCGGCTTCACCCTGGTCGAAATCATGGTCGCGATGGTGCTCTCGCTGGTACTCGCTATCGCGATCGTCACCGTGTTCGTCAACAACAGCCACAGCTTTACTCAGGACGACAACGTCCTGCGCATGCAGGACGACGCGCGTTACGCACTGCAGCAAATCGCGTTCGATCTCAGTATGGCCGGGCACTATGCCGAATTACTGACGCCCATCGCCGTGGCGCAGGATGCCAACCTTGCGATCGGCCTCGATTGCGGCCCGGCCGCCCAGCCTAACTGGGTCTATCGTACGACTCAGCCAGCGACGGGTAACTCGCTATCCCTCATCGCCATCGACAATGTGACCAGCTCACAGGTCGTTGCCGGCCACTCATGCTTTTTGGCAGGCGAGGTTGCGCCGGGAACTGACGTTGTCTCGATCAAGCGCGTCGCTGGCGCCGAAACGACGATATTCCGGAATGGCGGTATTTACCTGCGAACCAACGGCACTGTCGGGTTGCTGTATCGCTCGCCGATACTTGGCGCACCGTCGGTGGGCATCGCGTTGCCACGTACCGAATGGGAGTACCGCCCCAGCATTTACTATATTCGCCAGTTCGCGAACGTACTTGGCGACAATATTCCGACGCTGTGCCGCAAGGTACTCGGCGGCGTTGGTCCAAGCATGGTGACGGACTGCATCGCGACCGGAATCGAAAACCTGCAGATTGAATACGGTATCGACAGGACCAGCGACGGCAATCCGAACGTCTTCATGTCTACACCGACACTCGCCGACATGCAGGACGTCGTGTCCGCTCGAATTTTTATCCTGGCCAGGACGACAGACATCGACGTCCGCCATACCAATCAAAAGACTTATTCGTTCAGTAACGCGCCGGATTATACGCCCGCGGATTCGTTTCATCGGCGCGTGTTTTCGACAACCGTCGCGATACAGAATATTCGCAGCATGAACATGATGGGCTTCTGACATGAACAAGCAAATCCCGATTGACAGACACAGGCAGACCGGCGCGATTCTCGTTGTCGCGTTGATGTTCCTGATCGCGATCACCTTGCTGACGGTTTCGTCAATGCGCGCCACCAACATCGGTCTGTATATGGCGCAGAACGAAGAGTCGCGCATCGCAGCCGAGCAGGCGGCGCAGGCACTGGCAGACGCCATTGTCGCGAATCCGAGTGCGACACCCGTGTACGGCATGCAGGGTTTCACGGCCTGTACGGCCGGGCAGACGAACTGCGATCGCTACGACTTGCCGATCAGTGATCCGGTGCTGTCGTCCTTGATTGCCGCCGATCACATCAGCGCGCGCGTCGAGCGAGTCGGTCCGATTTTCCGACCACCGCCACGCGTCATCGAATCAAGCATCGACAAATTCACAACCGCGGGCTTCCGGGTCACGACGACCTATGACCGTGTCGACGAAGGGCTGGGACGCCAGCAGATTGCCGAGGGCATTCTCGTCCTCGTGCCGAAACAGTAAATCGTTTTATCAAGAGAGCTCAGGTATGGACACCATGATTCGAAAGATCGTACTTACAAGCGCTATTGCCGTACT
>DAOWGY010000155.1 GCA_030641695.1 Gammaproteobacteria bacterium | reverse complement strand
TCGGCGTACGGGTCGGCGGTCATCACCTCACCGAGTAACTGATCGTGCAATTCCCGGTCGTACAGCAGTTTCGCGTAACCGCGCGCGAATTCGACCTTCGCGCCGAGGTCCCTGCCATTGCTCATGGCGATGGCTTTTTCGAAGTGCTTACGGGCTTCCTCGGGTTTGCCGCCGAGCGCGGGAGGCCTCAGTGTCAACAGGATGCCCATGTACATATGAACCGCGCCATCGGCATCATCCCCGACGATCGCAAGATAGCGATTCAGCAAGGCTTCGGCACGTGGCAACTCGGCGAGCGAGTTCCAATCGGAACTGTGCGCCCGCAAGTACACGAGCATCGCAAAGCCGTACGTATAAAGGACATCCGCGTGCTGCGGCTGAACACCGTCCAGGCTCGCGACGAACTCGTCATAGGTATAGTCAGCCCAGTCACACGACGGCTCGTATGTCTCGCACATTGCCCTGTGTGCATAATTTCGCGCGCGTCTCGTCAGTCTCGATGCACGCAACTCGTCATCGGCGAACACGGCGCCGTAGGACGCATACATAGTCGCAGCAGCCGACAATAAATCGGGGTCGTCAGGGTTGCCTTCGAGAAAACTGTCGAGAAGCAGCATGTAGGACGGCGCGCCGGCGCGAACCGTCTCGGGATCGTCCTGATTAAGGATGGCGCTGGAGAGATTATCGGCGAGACCGCTGGCCGCCGAGGACATCAGCGACGCGCAGCCACCGAGCAGCAATCCGGCTAACGCCAGAAAAATGGTTCTGCACTGGAATCTGCGCATTATCGAGTTCATGCCACGAATGACCCGGCCCAAGCGGTTTGGTTCAGGCTAACTGAGCAGCCAGCCGTAATTATGTGGACTCGGCCACAGATTTGAAACAGCGCCGAAAATGGCGCCGGAACGCCTTAGATCTTTTCCTTGATACGCGCGGCCTTGCCCGTACGTCCGCGCAGGTAATACAGCTTGGCGCGTCGAACATCACCACGACGCTTGACCTGGACCGAATTGACCGTCGGGCTGTAGGTTTGAAAGACCCGCTCAACGCCCTCACCGTGCGAAATTTTACGCACGGTAAACGATGAGTTCAGACCCCGATTTCGCTTGGCAATGACTACACCCTCAAAAGCCTGCAGGCGCTCGCGGGTGCCTTCCCTGACCTTCACCTGAACAATGACCGTGTCCCCGGGAGAAAACTCGGGTACTTCCTTGTTCATTTGTTCCTGCTCGATCGCTTCGATTAATTTGCTCATGTCTCTCTACCCTGTTCTTTCAGGAACTCGTCGAGCAACGCCTGCTGCTCGCGGTCCAGACTCAATTTTTCCACCAGGTCCGGTCGCCTCAAAAAGCTGCGACCGAGCGCCTGCTTGTATCGCCAGCGCGCAATGCGCGCGTGGTCGCCGGACAGCAATACCGCCGGCACCTTGCGACCTTCGATCTCTTCCGGCCGCGTGTAATGCGGGTAGTCGAGCAATCCCTCGACGAACGAGTCCTGTGCTGCCGAGTCCTCGTCGCCGAGCACGCCCGGAAGCAACCGGACCACCGCATCGATCACCGCCATCGCGGCAATCTCGCCACCCGACAACACGAAGTCACCGAGTGACAGCTCTTCATCCACCTCATCGTCGATCAACCGCTCGTCGATGCCTTCGTAGCGCCCCGCGAGCAGAATCAATCCCGGCAATGCGGCTAGCCGCTCCGCCTCGGCCTGATCGAAAACCCGACCGGCCGGTGACAAGCCAATCACCGGACTGCCCTGGGGCAGCGCCGATCTCGCTGCACGTATGGCCGCCGCAGCCGGCTCGTACTTCATGACCATGCCGGGTCCGCCACCATATGGCCGTTCATCAACCGTGCGGTGCACGTCGCCCGCATACTGCCGCGGATCCTCGACCTGCAGCGAGACCACAGATCTCTGTATCGCTCGACCCACAACGCCGTACTCGGCTACGTTGCGGACCATGTCCGGGAAAATGCTGACAATGGCGATGTGCACGATGTCAGTCCCAATCCCAGTCGACGGTGATCACACCTTTCGTGACATCAACGTCGAGCACAACTTTTTCCGCAATGAACGGGATCAGCCGTTCCTGCGGGCCTTCAGTCACCAGTACATCGTTGGCGCCCGTTGCCATCACGTAAGCGACCTTGCCGAGTTCGCTGCCGTCCTTGTGTACGACGGTCATTCCCTCGAGGTCAGCCCAGTAGTAGCTGCCATCCTCGGGCTCGGGCAAAGCGCCCCGCTCAACGCAGATGTCGCTACCCACCAACCTGGCGGCGGCCTCTCTGTCGTCGATGCCGGCGAGACGCGCAATCACTGACTTGCCGTGTCGCTTGCCTTCAGCAAGCTCGACTCGCTGGCAACCCTCTTTCCGATCGAGCAACCAGCCATCGTAATTCAATACCGCTTCGCGCGGATCCGTGTACGAGTACACCTTGACCCAACCCTGGACACCGAACAGACCGACGATGCGGCCAAGGCGTACTGGCTGTGTCAGATCGTCCGTCACACCGTTATCGCCAGCCAGGTTCCCGACCCGCCGGCCATCATTCAATTGCTGGCGGCCGCCTTGCGGTCCGACTTCAGCAATGAAGCAACACGCTCGGAGGGCCTGGCGCCCTGACCGATCCAGTAGTCCACACGCTCGAGATCGATGCGCAAATTCTCCTCATGGTCTTTGCCAATCGGGTTGAAGAAGCCCACACGCTCGAGATACCGGCCGTCCCGACGATTGCGACTGTCGGTAACCACCAGGTGATAAAAAGGACGCTTTTTCGCGCCTGCGCGCGAAAGACGAATACTAACCATTACACTTCCGTTAAATAAATGGGGGGGCGGACACGCCTGGACTCGGGCCGACCCGAGTTCAGGCGCGCATTGTACTGGTTTCGGCTAAAATGTGAAGCCTTTTCGACCCGGATCCAGGGCAAAAAAATGAAGATTTTCCGGGTGTTGGGGCCAGTCTAGCCGAAGCCCGGCGGCAATCCGCCACCCGGCATCCCGCGCATCATCTTTTTCATGCCGCCTCGAGACATTTTTCTCATCATCTTCTCCATCTGCATGAACTGCTTCAGGAGCCGGTTGACGTCCTGCACCTGCAGGCCGCTGCCATGGGCGATGCGCTTTTTTCGGGAGCCGTTGATGGTCTTCGGGAAGCGGCGCTCGGCTGGCGTCATCGAGTTGATGATGGCAATCTGGCGACGCATCTGCTGCTCGCCAGCGGCGTCCTTGAGGGCCGCCGGGTTGACCTTGCCGGGGATCGGTAACTTGTCGAGCATCGCTCCGAGCCCGCCCATGTTCATCATCTGTTCGAACTGGTCACGCAGATCTGCCAGGTCGAAGCCACGTCCTTTCTTGAGCTTCTTCGCCAGCTTCTCTGTTTTTTCCCGATTGACCTTGTCCTCGATCTCCTCGACCAATGACAGCACATCACCCATACCGAGAATGCGTGACGCCATGCGATCCGGATGGAACGACTCGAGCCCCTCGACCTTCTCACCCACACCGAGGAATCGAATCGGCTGCCCTGTCACCTCGCGCACGGACAAGGCGACGCCGCCTTTGGCATCGCCATCTGCTTTAGTCAGGACCACACCGGTCAGCGGCAAGGTATCGTTGAACGCCGTCGCAGCATTAACGGCGTCCTGCCCTGCCATGCTGTCAACGACGAACAGCGTCTCGTGCGGCGCCGCTTTGGCGTGAACCGCAGCCACTTCCTGCATCATGCCGTCGTCGATGTGCAGCCGGCCGGCAGTATCGACAATGAGCACATCCGCGTGTGATCGGCGCGCTTCATCGAGCGCTCGTTCGACGATTGCCACAGGCTGCTGGCCAGTATCGCTGTCGCAATGCAGTGCGCCGACTTCATCGGCGAGCATCTTCAGCTGCAAAATTGCCGCGGGCCTGTGCACATCGACACTGACCAGCATGACGCGTTTCCTGTCCTTGTCGATGAGTCGCTTTGCGAGCTTTGCAGCCGTCGTCGTCTTGCCCGCACCCTGCAAGCCGGCGAGCAGGATGACGACTGGCGGTTGTGCCTTGAGATCGAGCGGCGCATGGACGCTGCCGAGAATGGCGACAAGTTCCGCGTGAATGATCTTGGTCAGAGCCTGTCCCGGCGTAAGGCTCTTCGTAACCTCTTCGCCAACAGCCCGCTCACGGATGCGTTCGATAAACGTCTTGACGACCGGCAACGCGACATCAGCCTCAAGGAGCGCGAGCCGCACCTGCCGCAATGTGTCCTTGATATTGGCTTCGGTAAGCCGCCCTTTGCCCGCAAGGCTGCGCGCGGCTTCCGAAAGTCGGCTGCTGAGGTTGTCGAACATGGCGCGCAGTCTAACCGAACTGCGAAAAGCTGTCGTTGGAGCGCTTCTCGAAGCGTGATTGTTGGAGCGGTTCTTGAACCGCGATCCAGTCGCGCTTCGAGAAGCGCTCCAACAAAATCAGGGCCTAATCGTT
>DAOWGY010000030.1 GCA_030641695.1 Gammaproteobacteria bacterium | reverse complement strand
CGTCATGACCCGGGCGCGTAAATCGGTTGCCACATTTAAGGTCCGTGAGGGTTGGCCGATCGGATGCAAGGTGACGCTGCGGCGGAATCGGATGTACGAGTTTCTGGATCGGCTAATAAATGTGGCGATTCCCCGAATTCGTGACTTTCGTGGCTTGAATCCGAAGAGCTTCGATAGGCAGGGCAATTACAGCATAGGTGTCACCGAGCAGATTATTTTTCCTGAGATCGATTATGACCATATCGATGCGATTCGCGGTATGGATATCACGATTACGACAACTGCACGTAGTGCCAAGGAAGGTCGAGCGCTGCTCGATGCGTTCAACTTTCCTTTCAAGAAATAACTGAGAGAAAATTTTAACATGGCAAAAAAGTCAATGATTCAACGCGAACTCAAGCGGGCGAAGCTCGTTGCGAGGTACGCCGGCAAGCGCAAAGACCTGAAGGCAATTATTCACAACGTCAATAGTTCGGACGACGAGCGTCGTGTTGCACAGGCTAAGCTGAACGCGCTGCCCCGTGACTCGAGTCCGTCACGTCAGCGTAATCGATGTGCTATCACCGGACGCCCGCACGGCGTGTACCGAAAGTTCGGTCTTGGCCGCAACAAGTTGCGCGAAGGCGCGATGAGGGGCGAGATTCCCGGATTGACCAAGGCCAGCTGGTAAGCGGAGACAAACAATGACGATGACAGATCCTATCTCCGACATGCTGACACGCATTCGCAATGGCCAGAAAGCTCGCAAGGTGAGCGTTTCGATGCCAGCGTCAAAGGCGAAAGAAGCAGTGGCGGCAGTATTGAAAGAAGAAGGCTATATCACGGGTTTCTCAGTGGAAGGCGATGGCGCCTCGAAGGCGTTGAGCGTTGAGCTCAAGTACTTCGAGGGAGTGCCTGTAATCGAACGCATCCAGCGCGCAAGTCGCCCGGGGCTGCGCATCTACCGTGGCAAGGAGGCCCTGCCGAAGGTTTTGGGTGGGCTTGGTATCGCGATAGTGTCGACATCCGCGGGTGTCATGAGTGATCGCCAGGCACGTGAGAAGGGAATTGGTGGCGAGGTGATCTGCGTCGTTTCGTGATGCAGTGAGGCTCTCCAGGACGAGACGGAACAATGTCAAGAATTGCAAAAGCACCGGTTGAATTACCGAGCGGCGTCGAATTCAGTCAGAGCGGCAATGTTGTCACGATGAAGGGCAGCAAAGGCTCTCTGACGCTCGAGTTGAACTCCGAGGTTGAACTGACGCAGGAAGACAACGCACTTTTGATTTCACCGCGTTCGGGCTCGCGTTTCAGCACCGCAATTGCGGGCACGATGCGCTCATTGCTGGACAATATGGCCAAGGGTGTGAGCGAGGGCTTCGAGCGCAAGCTCGAGTTGGTCGGTGTCGGCTATCGCGCGCAGGCACAGGGCAACAAGGTGAACATGACGCTGGGGTTTTCACATCCGATCGTGCACGAAGTGCCCGAGGGAGTGACGGTCGAGACGCCAACTCAGACGGAGATTCTGATCAGGGGCGCCGACAAACAGCAGGTTGGCCAGGTCGCCGCAGAACTTCGCGGTTACCGCCCCCCCGAGCCATACAAGGGCAAGGGTATTCGCTACGCCAATGAGCGCGTAGTGATCAAGGAAGCGAAGAAGAAGTAAGTCAGGACTTTAGAGCATGAAACTGAACAAGAAACAAAATCGATTGCGTCGCGCCCGTAAGAGTCGCGCCAAGATTTACGAGCGAGAGGTGAACCGGCTGAGCGTGCATCGCACACCGCGCCATATCTACGCGCAGATAATTGCGCCGGATGGCGGTACGGTCGTTGCCAGTGCGTCGACGCTCGAGCAGGAAGTGCGCAAGGGCGTTAAGTCAGGCGGTAACGTCGAGGCAGCGACGATCGTCGGTGCGCGAATTGCCGAAAAGGCGAAAGCGGCCGGGATCGACACGGTTGCATTCGATCGTTCCGGTTTTCGTTATCACGGACGCGTCAAGGCACTGGCCGACGCGGCACGTGAAGCAGGACTGAAATTTTAATGAAAGGACTGTTGGCAGCGGCAACGTTGTCAGGACCAGACTATGGCAAGAGTTGAACAATCACAATCAAACGATGACCTGATCGAAAAGCTGGTCACCGTCAATCGCGTTGCGAAGGTCGTCAAGGGCGGTCGTCAATTTGGCTTTACGGCACTGACGGTAGTCGGTGACGGTCAGGGCCAGGTTGGATTCGGTTATGGCAAGGCACGCGAGGTGCCGATCGCGATTCAGAAGGCGATGCAGAACGCACGCAAGAACATGATCGCTATCAACCTGAATAAGGACACGTTGCAGTATGCGAAAAAAGGTCGCCATGGCGCGACCCGCGTTTACATGCAGCCGGCGTCGGATGGTACCGGCGTTATCGCAGGTGGTGCGATGCGTGCTGTATTCGAATGCGCTGGTGTTCGTAACGTTCTTGCAAAGAGCTACGGTTCACGCAACCCGATCAATGTTGTGCGCGCAACGATCAGTGCTTTGTCGGAGATTCACTCTCCTCAGGCCATCGCAGCGAAGCGCGGCAAAAAAGTAAAAGAGATCGTCAGCTAGGTAGCTGGCCGAGATAGAGAAGACACGATCATGGCGAAGCCAAAAGAACTGAAAGTGACTCTGGTTAAAAGCAAGCACGGGCGGCTCAAGAAGCACAAAGCCTGCGTTGCCGGCCTGGGTCTTCGCAAGATACATCAGACCGTGCAGGTAGCAGACACGCCTGAGAATCGCGGCATGATCAATCGCATCTCGTACATGTTATCGGTAGAGGAAGCCTGACATGCGACTGAACACACTTACGCCCGGCAAGGGCGCCAAGAAAGTTGGCAAGCGCCGGGGACGCGGTCATTCCGCGGGCCAGGGCAAGACGAGTGGGCGTGGCCAGAAGGGCCAGCATTCACGCTCGGGCGGCTATCACAAGGTCGGCTTCGAGGGCGGCCAGATGCCCTTGCAACGTCGTCTGCCGAAGGTCGGCTTTGCGTCGCGTATGGCCCGTTTTTCGGCCGAGCTTCGCCTGCACGAACTCACGATTCCGGAAGCCGAAGTCATAACCATTGACGTGCTGAAGGCGCTGAACCTCGTATCGGCATTTGTGACGAAAGTAAAAGTGATCAAGTCCGGCGAGCTGGACAAGGCCGTGAAGCTCAAGGGCATCGCGGTGACCAAGGGTGCGCGTGAGGTCATCGAAAAGGCCGGCGGCAGCATAGAGGAATAGGATACTCAGGCATCGTAGGAGCGCTTCTCGAAGCGCGATAACGGTGACGAACAGAGCGGATCGCGCTTCAAGAAGCGCTCCAACAGGAAATACGGGAAAGATCGTGGCGAAAAAGCCTCAACAAAATCCGGCAGATATCGCGAAAGCGGCGGGCAAACTGGCCGAGCTCAAGATTCGGCTGCTGTTTCTCATTGGTGCGCTGATCGTGTTTCGCGTCGGCACGTTCATTCCCGTGCCAGGCGTCGATCCCGTTGCGCTCAAGGATTTCTTCGATCAGCAGTCGGGCAACCTTCTGGGCCTCTTCAACCTGTTCTCTGGCGGCGCACTGTCACGCTTCGGCCTGTTCGCACTCGGCATCATGCCGTACATCTCATCGTCGATTATTATGCAGATGGCGAGCCATATCGTACCGAACCTGCAACAGCTGCGTAAGGAAGGCGAGCAGGGTCGTCGCATGATTGTCAAATACACACGCTGGGGAACGGTTGGCCTCGCGAGCTTCCAGTCGGTCGCTGCCGCGTCGTGGTTGCAGAACCAGGCCGGTCTCGTCGTCAATCCGGGTCCGAGCTTCCTGATCACCGCGTGTATCACGCTGGTCACGGGCACGATGTTCCTGATGTGGCTCGGCGAGCAAATCACGGAACGTGGTATCGGCAATGGCATTTCGATGATCATTCTCGCCGGTATCGTTGCCGGCATGCCGGCGGCGATCGCTGGTACGGCCGAGCTGGTCCGAAATGGCGAAATGTCGCCGGCAACGGCCATCCTCATGTTCGTCGGCGGTGTCGCAGCAATCGTATTCGTGGTCTTCATGGAGCGTGCGCAACGGCGCATCACCGTGAACTACGCCAGGCGCCAGCAAGGTCGCAAAATGTACGCGGCACAAAGCACGCACCTGCCGTTCAAGATCAACATGTCCGGCGTCATTCCGCCGATATTCGCATCATCGATCCTGATGTTCCCCGCGACCATCGCGCAGTTCTTCGGTCAGTCCGCACAACCCAATGCGGTGCAACGGGCGCTGCAGACGATCGGTGCGAACCTCGGTCCGGGGCAGCCGGTCTACGTGCTGCTGTATGGCGTTATGATCGTCTTCTTCTGCTTCTTCTACACCGCGCTGATGTACAACTCGAAAGACACTGCGGACAACCTGAAGCGGGCTGGTGCGTTCCTGCCGGGCATTCGGCCGGGAGCACACACAGCGGAATACATTGACCGGGTACTGACACGGTTGACGTTTTGGGGATCATTATACATCGCCGGCGTCTGTCTGCTGCCTGAGATGGTACGCATGTTCTATCCGAGCATGCCGTTCAGCTTCGGTGGTACGTCACTACTAATTCTGGTCGTCGTAACGATGGATTTCATGTCGCAGATGCAAGCGCATGCGATGAGTCATCAGTACGAGGGCATGATGCAAAAGGCTAACCTGCGCAATTACGGCAGAGGTGGCCAGTTACGTTGAGCCAAAGGAAACAGGCAAGTCAGCTCAATGGGAGAACGCAATGAAAGTAAGAGCATCCGTCAAAAAAATGTGCAGGAACTGCAAAATCATCCGCCGCAATGGTGTTGTACGGGTGATCTGCACTGACGCGCGTCACAAGCAGCGTCAAGGCTAACCGACAGGCAGTCGGAAAGAGCGCTAGGATTTAATTGAGGAAAAATTAGTGGCACGTATAGCAGGCATAAATATTCCGCTGAACAAGCACATCGTGATTTCGCTGACGTCGATCTTCGGAATCGGCAATTCGCTGGCGAAGCAGATCTGCGAAGCGGCCGGCGTTGCGCCGGATACAGAGGTCAAGGATCTGGCTGAACCAGAAGTCGCGAAGCTCCGCACGGCGGTAGCGAATTTCACTGTTGAGGGTGATCTGCGTCGTGAGACGTCGATGAACATCAAACGACTGATGGACCTCGGCTGTTACCGCGGCATTCGCCATCGCCGTGGTTTGCCGCTGCGAGGCCAACGTACCAGGACCAATGCGCGAACGCGCAAGGGTCCGCGGCGACCGATCAAGCGCTAAGGGCAAACTGATGTCGTAGGAGCGCTTCTCGAAGCGCGATCGCGGTTCAAGAACCGCTCCAACAGGTAAATAGAATGGTAGAAACAAAGAAAAAGAAGGTCAAAAAGCACGTAGTTGATGCGATTGCGCATATACATGCTTCCTTCAACAACACGATCATCACGATTACGGATCGTCAGGGCAATACCTTGTCTTGGGCAACGGCTGGTGGCTGCGGTTTCCGCGGTTCGCGTAAGTCGACGCCATTCGCGGCTCAGGTCGCCTCGGAGAAGGCCGGTCGTAGCGCGCTCGATTTCGGCGTCAAGAACCTGGACGTACGCGTTCGTGGTCCGGGCCCGGGTCGAGAGTCTGCTGTTCGAGCCCTGAACGCTCTGGGTTTTCGTATTCAAAACATCGAGGACGTAACACCGATTCCTCACAATGGTTGTCGCCCGCCTAAAAAGCGGCGCGTATAGAGACTGAATAATGGCAAGATATTTAGGACCAAAGTGCAAACTGTCCCGCCGCGAAGGCACGGACCTGTTTATAAAGAGTGGCGTCCGGCCGCTCGAGTCGAAATGCCGGCTTGAAATTCCGCCAGGTGGTGCGCCGCAGCGTCGGCCGCGTCTGTCGGACTACGGCTTGCAGCTTCGTGAGAAACAGAAACTTCGCCGTATGTACGGTGTGCTCGAACGTCAGTTCCGCAACTATTACAAACGTGCCGCGCAGCTCAAGGGATCAACCGGTGAAAACCTGTTGCGTCTGCTCGAGGGGCGTCTGGATAACGTCGTTTATCGCATGGGATTCGCCTCCACGCGTGCTGAGGCTCGCCAGCTCGTCAGCCACAAGAGCATCGAGGTGAATGGCCGGGTGGTGAACATTCCGTCTGCGCAGGTGGATGCAGGCGATGCGATCAGCATTCGAGAGAAGGCGAGAAAACAACTTCGCATTCAAAGCGCAATCGAAATTGCCGGCCAGATCGGTTTGCCCGAGTGGGTAGAGGTCGACGCAAAGAAAATGGCAGGGGTATTGAAGTCGTTGCCGGATAGGGAAGACATCCTGCCGGACATCAATGAAAACCTCGTCGTCGAGCTGTACTCCAAGTAAGTCAGGAGGGATTTTTCCCATGCAGGAATCTGTACATGAGTTTCTCAAACCGCGCGTTGTCAAGGTAGCGCCGGTCAACGACCTTCAGGCGAAGGTCACTATTGAGCCGTTTGAGCGTGGCTTCGGCCACACGCTGGGTAACGCGCTGCGTCGCATTCTGCTGTCATCCATGCCGGGTGCTGCGATCGCCGAGGCCGAGATTGAGGGCGTGCTCCACGAGTACACGAGCATCGAAGGCGTGCAGGAAGACGTCGTCGACATTCTCCTGAACCTCAAGCAAGTCGCTGTGCGCATGAACTCGCGTGACATCGCTGAGCTCAGGATCTCGAAGAAAGGCCCTGGCCCGGTTACGGCCGGCGATATCCAGCTCGACCACGATGTCGAGATCATGAATCCGGACCTGGTTATTGCGAACCTGACGAGTGTCGGTGAGCTGAACATGGTGCTCAAGGTCGAGCGTGGTCGTGGCTACCGTCCTGCGACGCAGCGTCCGTCATTCGAAGATGAGTCCGGTCCGATCGGCCGCCTGCAGCTCGATGCGTCATTCAGCCCGGTCCATCGTGTGACTTACAACGTGGAAGCGGCGCGTGTTGAACAGCGCACCGACCTCGACAAGCTGCTGATCGACATCGAGACCAATGGCACGATCGATCCCGAAGAGGCGATTCGTCGCGCGGGCAGTATCCTGAAAGATCAGCTGTCGGTCTTCGTTGACCTGCAGGGCCAGGATGAGGGTGCTGGCGCACAGGCAGAAAACCAGGTTGATCCGATCCTGCTGCGTCCGGTTGACGAACTCGAGCTTACCGTTCGCTCCGCGAATTGCCTCAAGGCCGAGAACATCATGTACATCGGTGATCTGGTGCAGCGTACCGAGGTTGAGCTTCTGAGAACGCCGAACCTCGGCAAGAAATCACTCACCGAGATCAAGGAAGTCCTCGAAGGACATGGCCTCGGCCTCGGCATGCGTCTCGAAAACTGGCCGCCGCCTAGCCTGCGCCCTGAACACGAACTCGTCATCTGATATTGGTAGGACAGACAAATGCGTCATAGAAAATCCGGTCGTCGACTGGGTCGCACCAGCTCACATCGCAAGGCCATGTTCCGCAACATGGCGGCATCGATGCTGAAGCATGAGACGATCAGAACGACAGTAGCCAAAGCCAAAGAGCTGCGTCGTGTCGTAGAGCCGCTGATTACGCTCGCGAAAGAAGACAGCGTCGCAAATCGCCGCCTCGCCTTCGATCGTTTGCGTGACAAGGAAGCCGTCGGCAAGCTGTTCACAGATCTCGGCCCCCGTTTCAAGGAGCGCCCGGGCGGCTACCTGCGCATTCTGAAGACAGGACCTCGTCCCGGTGATGCCGCGCCTATGGCCATCGTCATGATGACGGAGCAGGCTGCGGAGGCAGAAGCGATCGTCGAAACATAGGCGGTAGCGCCTGTTGGGGCGCTTCTTGAAGCGCGAAAAAAGCCGGGTATCACCCGGCTTTTTTGTTGGTGACGCTACCCGGAGATGGCATGCCTAGCCCCTAGGTTTCTGAAGCCTGACCGCTGCTACTTGCAGATGACAGCCCTTCGATTAGCTGTGCCACGTACTCAGGTGAACGTGTGTTTTTGGCGAGAAGTGCGTAGACCGAGGGTACAACGACCAGGGTCAACAATACGGAAAACGACACACCGAAGAATACGACAGCACCTATTGACTGCCTGGATAGTGCGCCCGTGATCGCGAGTGGCACCGTCGTCATAATGATGAGTGGATGTTTGAAGCTCTCGAACAATGCGGCCAGAACGAGATATGCGATCAGCAGCGCCAAAGCAAAGGTCGTATAGATCGCACTGCCCGTATTCGTGCGCAGAGTAAATTCTCGAGTACTCGATTCGAGGCGACCCGACGGCATCTGGACGTTTTCCCGCCGTAACGCGTCTTCGATGTCCGTGACGGTCAGCTGGCGAGCTGCCAGTCTTTTTGGGTCGACCCAGATCCGCATGGCCGGCCTGCGCCGTCCGCTGCCGCGGACCATCGCCACCCCCTCGACGATTGACAGGGCATCGACAAGGTAGCGCTCGGCGAAATACGATACCTCCATGAGTGAGCGGGTGTCGCTCGAGACATTGATCCACATCGTTGTTGCTGTGGAACTGTCCTGTTTTGAAATCTCCGGCGGGTCGGCCTCGTCCGGAAGATTAGCGAGGATCCGTGATACCCGATCACGGACATCGTTCGCCGCATCGTCGACGTCCCGGTCCCGTGAGAATTCAGTCGATGCTGGTAATCGTGCCTTCGAAAATGCGATCAGGAAATACGATGCTTTCAGCACGGATACTCATGCCTTCGGACACGACCATCAGGAATGTCTCGGGCACGGAGAAGTTGAGTTTTATCTTGCTGACGTCGTCGAGTGTGGAAATAATAGTCGAGCTGTCCACAAAACTGCCGGGACTGACATTGCGCAGCCCGACACGGCCTGAAAATGGCGCGCGAATCTGTGTGTTCTGCAAACGGGCACGCGCTGCTTCCACCCGTGCCTTGTTCACTTTGACCTGGGCTAGAAGTTCGTCGAGATTCGACGCAGAAATCGCCTGAGTGGACTCGAGTGATTTGCTGCGGTTATAGAGGCTTTGGCTCTCGGCGAGTGATGCCTCGGCAAGCACGAGGCCCGCTACGATTTCACTATTCTCGAGTTCAATTAACAGGTCGCCCTGGTGGACCATCTGGCCTTCTTTGAACGCGATGCGGGTCACAAGGCTCGAGACTCTCGACTGAATCTCGATCGACTCGTTGGCTCGTGCGGTACCGAGCGCCTCGATTTCGTCGACGAGCGGTTGCAGCTCAACGCGCTGCGTCACGACTTTCGTGGGTCCGCCCCTGCCGTTCGAGGCGGGACTCTGTGGCTCATCGCCACACGCGGCCAGGAGGCCGAGGCTCACGAATATCGTGATGACAGATTTGAAGATTTGCATCATTGCCCGGGCCGAAATCGTTGTTATTTGCTTTGAATTGCGGCAGCTCAGTGTACCTCGCATTGGAGCCAAATTCTCTCGTGGAACAGAACGTTACATTTTGGGATCGGTGCTCCGAGGGTGCCGGTAGTGTGCTACAGGTCGTTTGACATAACGTCTATATGGGACCTCGCTACCATAACAAATACCTGAAAAGCATAAGGAAAACGCTAATTTTCGCAGCTGTGAGTCGGCTCACAGCCAATACGGACCGGGCGCACTACAGTAGGCTTTCTTCTACTGCCGGGGATAAAACGATCAGCAAGGACAGCGCTTTTGACGATTGCGTGATCCTGTCGAAGGAAGCCTTCGACCCGGACGCGGTCTTTCTCGATGACATCGTCGACGATGAGGTTTTGCCGTATCTGAGTCTTGCAGTCGACGGGCTCACCGACGGTTCAGATGGCAGGAAAGGCAAGCTGGAACTTCGACCCGAAGACGTCGCCGCAAACGACGAGATTACCGCGGATACCACACTTCCCCCCACCAGGCTCGATCCAGAGCAACTTGAAGTGTACGGCTGGGAATCCTCGCTCTGGAAAAAACTCAGGCGCTATATCGGCTTTTAAAAAAGTGCGGTTCGAGCCTGTTTCTCATATGATGCGGCGATGATTTTCAATGACAAGACCGTCATCGTTACGGGTGGTTCGGAGGGCGTCGGCGCAGCTGCCGCCCGCAAATTCGCCGATGCCGGTGCCAATTTGATGCTGGTCGCTCGCGGCAAGAAAAACCTCGAGGCCATTGCGGCAGAATTGCGTGACAAGACTCGTGTGGAGATCTTCGCAATGGACGTCTCGGATCCGGGAGAGTGCGTCAACCTGTTCAAGAAAACAGACTTCGAATTCGGTCGCGTCGACGTGCTGGTTAACAACGCCGCGTTCCACGAGCGTGGCCTCGTTGAGTCGGTCTCGGCGGAGGGTATGGGGCGCACGATCGACGTCAATCTAAGGGCGCCGATCATTCTGACGCGAATCGCGCTGCCCTATCTGCGAGAAGCAGGCGGCGGCGCAATAATCAACGTGGCGTCTCTCGCCGGGCGAACGCCGGTGCCTGAGAGTGCGGCCTATTCGGCGAGCAAATTCGGGTTACGCGCATTCACATTCGCACTCGCCGAGGAACTCCGTGACACGGGCATCAAGTTGGCCGTGGTGTCGCCGGGACCCATCGACACGGGCTTCATCCTGACGGATATCGACAGGACGTCAAACCTGACGTTCTCGCAGCCAATGAGTACCGCCGACGAAGTCGCGCAGATTATTCTCGATCTCTGCGGCAACGATCAACGTGAGCAATCGATACCCAGGTTTAGTGGTTACCTCGCGACGGCGAGCTACCTGATGCCCTGGTTGTGGAGGGCATTGCGGCCAGCGCTCGAACGCAAGGGAGAACGCGTCAAGAAAGCGCTGAAGGCGAAAGCCCGAAGGACCGAAGAATAACTGTTGGAGCGCTTCTTGAAGCGCGACCATGCCCGGTGCAATCGCGCTTCAAGAAGCGCTCCAACGAAAGAGTTATAGTAACTCCGCGAACGCGTCTCTGGTCAGATTCTCACAACCGTCCGCGAGTACACGCACATTGTCCTCGACGCGCACGCCACCAAAGGGTCGCAGCTGATCCACGGTATTCCAGTTGACGTGTGTCTCGGCCGGGGTGCCGCGCAGATTCTCGAGCAACATATCGATGATGTACAAACCGGGCTCGATCGTCAGAACCATGTCTTCTTCAAGCACTCGAGTCAGGCGCAAATACGGATGACCGCTGGGCGGATCGATCGTTGCGCCGCTCTCGTTTTCCATGAAGCCGCCGACGTCATGGACCTGCACACCGAGTAAGTGCCCAACCCCGTGCGGCATGAAGGCTGAGGTAACGCCGGTCGCGAGCAGAGTTTCCGCATTCCCCATGGCGAGGTCTGAATCGACCAGCACACCCGCGATCAGCTTGTGCGTCTCGAGATGCAGATCGCGATAGTCGACGCCTGCCTTCACACGGCTGACCAGATCAAGTTCGAGCGTCTCCATGCGCTCGATCAGCTCAGCGAACTGTGTATCGCCGTTGCCATAGGTTCGCGTGATGTCTGATGCATAACCATGCACCTGTGCGCCGGCATCAATCAGGAAGGAGCGAAGTTCCACAGGCGCTTCGCGGTCGAGATCCGTGTAATGCAATATCGCGCCATGCTCGTTCAACGCGATGATATTGCTGTACGGCAACTCATTGTCGATGTGTCGGGTTGCCTCGCAGTACGCCTGGTTAATCGCGAATTCGGACATGTTGTCACGAAATGCCGCTGCAGCGGCGAGATGGCCCGCGACGCCGCGGCGCGAGGCCAGGCGCATGCACGCGAGTTCGTAGGCGGTCTTCGGGCCACGTGCATAATGAAGAATGTTCACGGCTGTCGTCGGATTGACTCGATCGATACCGAACGCGTGGGCATCGTCATCGAATTCCCCGACAGCGATGCACCTGTCCCGGTCTTCCGGCAGGTGTTCGGCAACGTCGTCGACGTTGTGCACGACGCGAATATCGAATTGCGCGGTCCAGTACCCGTCCGGCGCGCCGGGTACCGGGTGCCAGTAGTCGTGCGGCTGGTAATAGATGAGGACGGTTTTTTCGCCCGGCGTGTAGACGATGTATGACAGCGGCAACCGGATCAGTGGTGCCCAGCTGACGAAATGTGGATTCGGCCGGAATGGATAATCGTGGTCGTCGAGAAAGGCGTATTTCGGGGCCCCGGAAAAAATGACCGCGTGGGCTGCACCCGCCTGCTCCAGCGCGTGATCGTGGCGCTTTCGTACGGTTTCGAGATGTTGCGGGTACAGTTCCCCGAGCTCGGCGTTCTTGTCGCTGAAGTCAAATTTCATGGCCCGCATGATACCGGCAGGAGCACGGCAGTACGAGTTTCAATCGCCTGACAAACTAGGCATTATTGTCGCCCTTGTAACTCTCGCGGAGTCCCCAATGAGACGATATTGCGGGTGGGCAGGAATCTTCTTTTTGGTTTCAGGAGGCGCGGTCATGGCGGATGACTATGCGGGCTTCGATCGTGTGGCGGGTCTCAGCCATGCGTCGCGATCGGAAATCATTGCGCCCTACGGCATGGCTGCGACGAGCCAGCCGCTTGCGACGCAGATTGCGCTGGATATTCTCAAAGCCGGCGGCAGCGCGGTTGATGCGGCAATCGCCGCGAACGCCGCTCTCGGCCTGATGGAGCCGACGGGCAGTGGTGTTGGCGGCGACCTGTTCGCCATCGTCTGGGATGCACAAAAGCAAGAGCTGACCGGCCTCAACGCCTCGGGCCGCGCGCCCAGGGCGATGACGATCGAGTATTTCCAGGAGCACGGCATCGAGAGCGTGCCACCGTACGGGCCGTTGCCCGTGAGCGTTCCGGGCGCCGTCGACGGCTGGTTTGAGTTGCACGGTCGTTACGGCCGCCTGCCGATGACCGACGTGCTGGCCCCGGCTATTGCCTATGCGCGTGACGGCTTTCCCGTGTCGGAAGTCATCGCCCATTATTTCGGGCTGAACGCCAAAGCCCGCGCCGAGTTTCCGGGCTTCGCTGAAACCTTCATGCGTGACGGCCGGATGCCGCAGAAGGGTGAGGTATTCAGAAATCCGCGCCTGGCGAACACCTACGAAGCGATCGCCGACGGTGGTCGTGACGCATTTTACAAAGGTGACATCGCGAGGGACATCGACGCCTATATGACCGAGCAAGGCGGCCTGCTCCGTTACGAGGACCTTGCCGAACATCACTCGGAATGGATTACGCCGGTCTCGACCAGCTATCGCGGTTGGGATGTCTACGAGCTGCCACCGAACGGCCAGGGAATCGCGGCGCTGCAGATCCTCAATATTCTCGAGGGTTTGGACATAGCGTCGATGGGCTTCGGTTCGGCCGAGTATATTCATGCGTTCGTCGAAGCGAAAAAACTCGCGTATGAAGATCGCGCCAGGTTCTACGCTGATATGGACTTCGCCGACGTTCCGGTCGAGACTTTGATATCGAAATCCTACGCTGATCAGCGCCGGCAGATGATGTCTATGGACAAAGCCGCAACGAGCTATCCGGCCGGCGACGCGAAACTAGAGGAAGGCGACACGATCTACCTGACCGTAGCGGACAAAGACGGCAATATGGTGTCGCTGATTCAGAGCAATTACCGTGGCATGGGCTCGGGCATGACACCGGGTAAACTCGGTTTCGTGCTGCAGAATCGTGCAGAGCTCTTCAATCTCGACGCGACGCACGCCAACGCCCTGGAGCCTGGCAAGCGGCCGTTCCATACGATCATCCCGGCGTTTGTAATGAAGGACGGCAAACCGCTCATCAGTTTCGGCCTCATGGGCGGCTCGATGCAGCCGCAGGGTCATGTGCAGATCATCGTCAACATGGTCGACTTCGGCATGAACCTGCAGGAAGCGGGTGACGCCGCCCGAATCCGGCATGGCGGATCGTCACAACCGACTGGCGAGATCATGACAAACGGCGGTATCGTCTACATGGAGCGTGGCTTCAGTGACGAGACCCGCGCAGCGCTCGAGGCGCTCGGTCACACGCTCGGCGACACCGACGGCAGTTTCGGCGGCTATCAGGCAATACTGCGTGATCACGAAGAGGGCGTGTACTATGGCGCCTCGGAAGTGAGGAAAGACGGCCAGGCCGCAGGCTATTAGGAAAGAATGACCCAGGACGTATATCTGACCGGTATCACGACGACCGGTACTCCCCACATTGGCAACTACGTCGGCGCCATTAGGCCGGGTATTGCAGCGAGCAAGGATCCGGCGACCGAGCATTTCTATTTCCTGGCCGACTACCACTCACTGGCGAAGAACGAAGACCCCGACAGGATCGTGCAGTCGACGCTCGAGATAGCAGCCTCGTGGATGGCGCTTGGACTCGATACCGAGCGTGCGTACTTCTACAGGCAGTCGGACATTCCGGAGATCCCGGAACTCACCTGGATACTCACCGGCATGACCGCGAAAGGCCTGATGAATCGTGCACATTCATACAAGGCGTCGGTGCAGGCGAACGTGGAGAGCGGCAACAAGGACCCGGATAAGGCCGTCACCATGGCGCTCTACAGCTATCCAATCCTGATGGCGGCCGATATCCTGATGTTCAAGTCGACGAAAGTGCCCGTGGGGCGCGATCAGAAACAACATGTCGAGATGGCCCGCGACATCGCGCAGCGATTCAATCACCATTACGGCGAGACTTTCGTGTTGCCCGAACCCGTCATTGGCGAGAATACGGCCGTGCTCAAGGGGCTCGATGGCCGCAAAATGTCAAAGAGCTACAACAATGCGATTCCGTTGTTCGCCGACGAGAAGCGCCTGCGCAAGCTCGTCATGAAAATCAAAACGAACAGTCTCGAACCGGGCGAACCGAAGGACACATCCGACAGCACCCTGTTCGATATTTACAAGGCGTTCGCGACCGACGATGAGGTGGCAGCCATCGAAAAACGCTACGCCGAGGGCATCGCCTGGGGCGAGATGAAACAGGTGCTCTTCGAGTACATCAATGATCACATCAAACCGGCGCGGGACGAATACGAACGGCTGATCTCGGATGCGGCGATTGTCGAGGCAGAGTTGCAAAAGGGAGCCGTCAAGGCACGCGAGCTCGCTGCACCATTCCTCGCACAGATTCGCGACGCAATAGGGATTCGAAAGCTGGGATAAGCGACGCACATCAGCGTCAGTTCGGCACACTCGTACAGGAGTGACTCACGGAATCCGGAACTCTATTTTTGCTGGCGGCCGATGCGGTTCTGTTACTGCACGCTTCATTCGTCCTGTTCGTTATCTCTGGCCTGGTACTGGTGCTGGTCGGCAAAGGGCTCAACTGGTCGTGGATTCGAAACTGGTGGTTTCGGGTTTCACACTTGGCAGCGATCGGAATCGTCGTTGCGCAGGCCTGGCTCGGCGTCATTTGTCCGCTGACGACGCTCGAGATGTGGCTGCGCCGGCAGTCCGGGGACGCCATCTACGCGGGAACGTTCATCTCGCACTGGTTGGAGTCCATCCTGTACTATCGTGCGCCGGCCTGGGTTTTCGCCGTGTGCTACACAGCGTTCGCGGCACTGGTTGTACTAAGCTGGGTCTGGGTGAGGCCCAGGCAAAGGAGATGATGCGTGTCAAGCCAATTCCATCTCGCTCAATCGAATGATGATCCGCGCTGACGAGGCATTGCAGCGGCTTCGTGACGGCAATGCCCGTTTCGTCGCCGGCGATAGCGATCCCGCGTCACTCGCGAGTCATACCAAACGACAACAACTCAAGGCCGGCCAAAGCCCGTTCGCAATCGTGCTGGGGTGCTCGGACTCCCGTGTGCCCGTCGAAGTCCTGTTCGATCAGGACCTCGGCGATCTGTTTGTTATTCGAGTGGCGGGAAATATCGTTGCGCGTTCGCAGGTCGGAAGTATCGAGTTTGCCGGGCAAGAACTCGGTGCACGGCTCGTCGTCGTTCTCGGACACACCCAGTGTGGCGCGGTCGAGACGACGTTGAACGAATTGAATAAGGCGAGCGAGCAGCAATCGGAAAATCTCGGATTTATCGTCGACAAAATCCGTCCTGCCTTCGAGCAGGTCATCGCGGATGGCTTCGGTCACGACCCTGACGTGCTTGCAGCCCGGGTTGTGCGAGAGAACATTCGCCGGTCCATGGAGGCCATACGCCACGGCTCGGACATCATCGAACGACTGGTTGCGAAAGAGGGTCTGATGATTGTCGGCGCCGAGTATTCGCTGGATACTGGCAAGGTCGATTTCCTCTGATTCCATGGCAGCTCATCCAAGAGTCGTCGTTTTCGGCGGGACCGGACATTTCGGGGCCAGGATTTGCCGCCGGCTCGCGAAAGAGCCCGGGCTCGAACTGGTCGTTACGAGCCGCTCGCTGGCGCGTGCCGATAGCCTCGTAAGCGAAATTCATGACGACGGCGGACTCGCGACCGTCACCAGTGCAGTGGTCGATCAGAATGCCGGTGATCTTGCCAGCCAGTTGAAAAACCTGAAACCCACGGTGGTCATCCACACGGCAGGCCCGTATCAGGGTCAGGATTATCGCGTCGCCAAAGCCTGCATCGTCGCGGGTTGCCACTATGTCGACCTCGCAGACGGCCGGCAGTTCGTGGCCGGCTTCGACGTGCTTGATGCCGAGGCGAAGGCTGCCGACGTTGTGCTGATTTCCGGAGCCAGCACACTTCCGGGTGTATCGAGTGCCGTTGTGGATGAGATACGCGGCCGGTTTCAGAACATCGAGCGCATCGAGACATCGATCGCACCCGCGCACCAGACGCCGCGTGGGCTCGGTACGGTCAGAGCGGTACTCAGCTACTGTGGCGCGCCGTTTGACACCTGGTGCGAAGGCGGGTGGCGCACCGTGCACGGCTGGCAGGATCTGCGCTGGCAACGATACCCGTCCCTCGGGCGCAGGCTGTCGGGTGCCTGCGATGTGCCCGATCTCGCGTTGTTTCCCGACTACGTTCGGGGCGTCAGGACTGTTTCCTTTCACGCGGCGCTGGAGGCGCCCTGGGAGCAGCTGGGGTTGTGGGCGATGGCGTGGCTGACGCGTGCCGGCATGGTGCGGGACTGGACAAAACTCGCGCCGCGGTTTTCGGCCATGAGTAAGCGTCTGATTCGCTTCGGCTCGATTCGTGGTGGCATGCAACTGCGTATCGAGGGTACGGGCCTCGATGGTAAAGCTCGGACCTGTCACTGGCACCTGGTCGCGGAGCAAAATCACGGCCCGGAAATCCCCTGCACGCCTGCAATCGTTGTCGCGAAGCAGTTGCTTGAGGGTAAGTTGTCAAAATCCGGCGCTTACCCCTGCCTGGGCCTGTTCACCGTCGCGGAATTCATGCAGGATCTGTCCGGCTTCGACGTCTCGGTACGATTGGTGGAGGGCGGCTGAAATCTTGGATCTGTATCTCGGCATCAAGTTGCTGCACATCGTCAGTGCCACAATCCTGTTCGGCACCGGACTCGGCACCGCGTTTTTCATGTTGCAGGCGTACCGCAGCGGCAATGACGAGGCGATGAGGGCGACGACGAACACTGTAGTCCTCGCCGACTGGTTGTTCACGACGCCGGCCGTCATCGTGCAGATCCTGAGTGGCCTGTGGCTGACTCAGCGCCTTGCGATTCCATACACCTCGCTATGGTTTGTCGCGGTCGTCGCGCTGTTCTGCCTGGTCGGCGTGTGCTGGTTGCCGGTCGTCCGGATCCAGATCCGCCTCCGCGAGCGAACTCAGGCGGGCGCCGGCATCGACGAGTGCCGCCCGCTTATGCGAGTATGGATCGCGCTCGGTGTGCCGGCCTTCACAGCCGTCCTGGTGTTGTTCTGGCTCATGGTTTACAAACCCTGGATCGGTCGGCTGCTTTTCGCGGAGTGACAAAAAAAGCAATGAAAAACAAGAAGTTATACATGCGATGAGCGGCCCGATTGTAGACACCGAGCGCCTGGAACTGCGTTGGCTGACGCTGGACGACGCGCCGATGATGCTGGCGGTCTGGAATGATCCGGCGTTTATGCAGTTCGTTGGCGATCGTGGCGTTCGCACTCTCGAAGAGGCGCAGCTGTCGCTGCAGACAGGGCCCATGAACCTCTACGTGGAGCATGGTTATGGCCCGTTTCGCGTCATTCGTCGAATGGACGGGGCGAGTATGGGCATCTGCGGCCTGTTTCGTCGCGATGGTCTGGACGAACCGGACATCGGATTCGCGTTGTTGCCCGAGTATTGCGGGGAAGGCTTTGCTTACGAGGCGTCCATCGCCGTCCTCGATCATGCGCGCGAAGTACTGGACCTGCCACGAGTGACGGCGATCGTGTCGCCGGAGAATTCGGCGTCGATCCGTCTGCTCGAAAAACTGGGATTACACTACGACAAGCTGATGCGGCTACCTGGCGATGACAAGGATGTCAGCCTTTACAGCATCGCCTTCGCGAACTGAGGACAGCATGGGTTTCTTAAGCAGTGACGGCGCCCGAACCGGACTCTTCTTCGGCGCGACGTCCGGCGTCATCACGACTATCGGATTGATAGCCGGGTTGCACGCCGGCACGAACTCGGTTGCCGCAGTTCTCGGCGGCGTTTTGGTCATCGCCGTAGCCGACGCATTATCGGATGCGTTGGGTATTCACCTGGCGGAAGAGGCCGATCCCAATGCGACCCAGCAACACATTTGGGCAGCGACAATTTCGACGTTTGTAGCAAAGTTCGTGTTCGCGATTACGTTTGCTGTGCCGGTTTTGCTTTTGCCGTTGTTTTCCGCCGTTGTAGCTTCGGTCATTTGGGGGATTGTGGTCATTGCTGTACTGAGCTACTTCATAGCACGTGCGCAACAGGCTTCGCCGTTGGCAATTATCGGTGAGCACGTCGGTATCGCGATCCTCGTCGTCATCTTGTCCCACTACATCGGCGCCTGGGTTAACGCCACGTTTGCCTGACACTTCAGGATTATTGAGCCGACCATGATGCGCAAACGATTCAAATCCAAGATCGATCGCTGGCTGATGTTACTGCTGGTGGTGATTATGGCTTTCGAAATTGTCGTAATGAGCATCGCCGCCTTGCAGACCCCTGATCCTCGTGCCGCAATCGGATTAATCGTCACCGCGTTACTCATCATCGCCTTGATCGGCTCGCTGTTGATTGGAACGCATTACACGGTCGACGGGAACGTCTTGAGAGTCGCCTCAGGGCCCTTTCACTGGAAGGTGCCGATCGATCAGATTCAGTCGGTGGAAGCAACCCGGAGTCCGCTGTCATCGCCTGCGCTTTCGTTAGACCGGATGCGCATTCGCTACAGTAAAAATCGCCGCATCATGGTGTCGCCGGCAGACAAGGCAGGTTTTCTACGAGCTATTGGGCAGGAGATCGGCGATGGCGAATGATGACGAAGCCGTAGACTGGCGCAAATTGCGCGAATTCGCCGACGTCGAACTCACTGATTCGTTCGTGTTGTCGTGGCACTTTGAGGCCGCGACGCTTCTCGTCGACGTAGACTTGTTGTTGTTGCCCGACCATCCTTTTTACGAGAAACCCCGGCCGGCAGAGAAAGTCTGCATTCGACCAGCACTGATCGAGTTTCCGTTTTGCGAGGCGTTTGAGCCAAATGGCGCGCCGCATGGCGCTGATATCACCACAGCAGCAGCTGAACTCGGGCATGGTGCGATCACGGGATTGCAGCGACTCGCGGACGGTCGCTACGAAATCAGCGGCGATTTCGGCGTCGTACGGATCGAAGCGGAGCGGCCGCTGTTGCGGCTGAGAAGCCCCTGAGCACACGAGGAGAAAAATTATGACAGTCGAGAATCGAATCGACTACGTCGAAATTCCAGTTACGGACCCGGCCGGGGCGCGCGACTTTTTTTCTCAACTAATGGGTTGGGAGTTCCAGGAGTGGGGCGCGGATTACATCAGCTTCAACGACGGTCGGCTCAACGGCGGATTTCGACGCGCCGAAAGACCCGCGCCGGCCGATGGTGTACTCCTGGTCTTTTTCAGCGCGGACCTCGAGCGCGACCGAGATCGTGTCAGCGAACTGGGTGCGTCGATCAGCCAGGACATATTCGATTTCCCCGGCGGCCGGCGCTTTCATTTTGTCGATCCGGTGGGCAACGAGTACGCGATCTGGGCTGAAACGCAAAACGAACAATAACGGAGCCTTTCCTTATGCACATTCAGATTGATCACCCATGCGTGCAACACAAACTGGCATTGATTCGCGATGTCGATACGGGCCACAAGAAATTTCGCGAACTGGCCACGGAAATTACGGAATTCGTGTGTTATGAAGCACTGAAAAATATCAATACCAGGGAAATCGACGTGCAGACGCCGATTGAGATGGCGAAATGCCATACGATCGATCACGACATCGTCGTGGTACCCGTTCTGCGCGCGGGTGTCGGGATGCTGGAGGGCATTCTGGAACTCGTGCCGACCGCAAGGGTGGGTTTTGTCGGGCTTTATCGAGACGAAGATACCAAGCAGCCGGTCGCTTACTACGAACGATTCCCGCCACAGGCAAAGAACGGCACCTGCATTATCATCGATCCAATGCTCGCAACCGGCGGTTCGACGGTTGCAGCGATCGACCAGTTAAAGGCGTTTGGCGCCGAGGACATCATTGTTATTTGCATCGTGACTTGCCCCGAAGGGCTGGCGTTGGTCGATGAAAAGCACCCCGACGTGCCGGTATACACCGCCGCTATTGATAAATACCTCAATGAAAACAAATACATAGTTCCAGGTCTTGGCGACGCTGGCGATCGCCTCTTCGGTACTTCACACTAGTGCCGAGCGTGACCGAGTTGAGAAATCATGAGTGACACCATCAAAACGACAAAGCTCAAGGGCACGGAACTCATCGTCGAGACCAGTGACGGCGTCGAGGTCTACGATTCGAAATTCCTGGTCGCAGCGTTGCTAGTCTTCGTTGCGCAGGGCAGCGGCAGTATCCAGCCCGAGGAATCGGCGAAGATGATTGATCTGATCGAGGAGCACTTCAAGCTGCAGGGCGCCGAGTCGCTCGAGCTGTTGACGCGTGCAATGAGCGAACTCGCCGAGAACCCCGAAATTGCCGAACACCTCGTTACACTGGGGCAATCCTTGTCAGACCAGGAAAAAGAAGATATCGCCGTCATGGCGTTGAAAGTCATCGCGGCCGATGGTCGTCGCGAATTCGCCGAGATGGAGAACTTCAGTCGCGCCGTCGAGGCGGTCGGCGTATCGCCCGAAATCGTGCATAGCGCGTTCGATCGCTATTTTGCGGAGACGATGCCGGGCGGCTGACCCCTGTCTACCGCCGATAATGACAAGAAGAAACCAGAAGCGGTCTCAATAAAGGCCGCTTCGCGACCATGAATATTTTTGAGACCGCTTCTAAATGAAAGCCACGATCCGTAACTTCCTGCAAATGGAGTCGGCCGGCGGCATTGTATTGATGGCTGCCGCGGCGCT
>DAOWGY010000161.1 GCA_030641695.1 Gammaproteobacteria bacterium | reverse complement strand
GCATGAAAGCTCGTCCTTGAAAAGTCGATGTTCCCTGCTAACTGACACGATATTTGGCGAAGTTTGGTTCCATTCTGCACGGCCGGTGGGCCGCTGCCAGCAGGCCGGCGTTATGTAAAACCCGCACCAACTTTTTCGGTGTTTGCGGGTATGACTCTATAAGGCAGGGATACTGCGATTCTTGGGCAGCACGGCATGACCGACAGGCTAATAAGGACATTAGTGTGCACGGCGTTACTTTTCATGACCTCACAGGCATGGGCACAAAGCGATTTCAGTCGCTTTGACTACAGCCTGGGGACGTCGCTGGGGGCACAGAACGAGACAGTGCTCAACCTGAATCTTGATAGCGCCTATTCGAACAGGACGTTCATGAGCGCCATGACCCGGATGATCAAGGTTTTCACTGCGGAAAGCAGCCTGTCGCAACCGGACCTCACAGCGGATTCTTTCCCTCGATCAGATCCGGAATTCGGCCTGCCTGACGCATTCCGCCGCCCGCGACAGGTACGCCTGAGCTTTCATATCCGATTTCGGTAGCCCCTTATTCTAGTAAAGTCGATTAGCCGTATAATCGACTGATCTGACCAGGGGCCGCCATGCTCACCGTCCACCATCTCGAGAATTCGCGTTCCCATCGCATCGTCTGGCTGCTCGAAGAGCTCGGCGCCCAGTACGAGATCAAGCGCTACGGCCGTGACAAGCAAACCGGACTCGCACCGCAGGAGCTCCTGGAAGTGCATCCATTGGGCAAAGCGCCTGTTATCACGGACGGCGACATAACAATCGCCGAGTCCGGCGCGATTATCGAATACCTTGTATATGAGTACGACGATGGCCGGCTGAGGCCGGACGAAGGCACTCCCGAACGACGCGCCTACACTTACTGGCTGCACTACGCGGAAGGAACGTTCGCGTCGTTGATGTTGCTGTCACTGGTCATGGGTCGCATTGAAAATGCGGCGATGCCGTTTTTCCTGAAGCCCGTCGCCAAAGGCATCGCTGGCAAAGTACGTGGCAATTACCTCGACCCCAATATCAAGAGAAACCTCGAGTTCATGGAATGGACTCTCGGCAAGTCGAAATGGTTCTGTGGCGATCGCTTTACGGCCGCCGATGTACAAATGAGCTTCGCGCTCGAGGCCGCGGAAGTCCGTACCGACCTGTCACCGAGCTATCCGAATCTGGCGGATTTCCTCGAGGCCATTCGTTCTCGACCCGCGTACAAGAAGGCGCTCGACAAGGGCGGGCATTACGAGCTCATGAGCATCAGCAAGCGGTAATCCCCAAACTGAGTTTTCGGGCCTTACACTGCCTTCTTAAAGTGTTCGAGGAGACGTTACCGCGGAAACGCCGCCTGAGACATACGTCCCTGGTATCGATTACTTCATGAAGATGCGCAGCTCTTCCAGTCCTTGTGAGCGATATGTGCAGGGACCGGCGGAGTATCTGATTCGATTTCCTGCATTCTTTCCACGAGCCACTGGAACCACTCTTCGATGGTGTCTCGTTCCAGCATTTCGCGTTCACCGGTGACGTGGCCTTCGAGTTTGCGCCACGAGATCAGGATCGGCCCACCGAAAAAGTCCTCGACCATGTCGATATCGAGTTCGCCACGGTGAACGAGGATGCCGACGCTTTCCCAGGTCGTCAACAGTGCGTAAATGATGTGAAAGTCGTCGCCGACAACCGCCTCAATCTCGTCTTTTGACAAGCCGTCAGGCAGGTTGTAGACGATGTTAAGTGCCTGTGCGAACGCAGGCGTCTGGAAGGAATGCAGAAGTTCCAGCGCTTCCTCGCGGTGCTTGTCACGTCGGTAGTGACCCAACTGAATGATCGCGAACGCGACACCAACGACTACTGCGAGTGCCTCGATACCTTGAAAAAATGCTTCTGGCGTCATATTTACGGGCCTCGTTGGGTATGAACAATATCACGGCGAATGAACGAGAATGCTTGCCAGGGATCCGAAGCTCGTATGACGTCGCCGGAATCGGCTGTTGCGGCCGAAATCAGACAAGAATCGACGAAATGGCTTACAATGCAATTCTATCGATGATCGTGTCGGGGTCGCGAGGCCTGTTTTGAACCTCACGAACCCGATTCGTCCGTGCAGGAGAACGAGTTTCATGAAGCAATGTGCTGCCAGTAAGCCCAACTATTTGAAAGTGTTTGTCGCCCTTGGCGCCCTGTGCCTTGCATCGTCAGCGCTGGCTGCCCCACCCAAAAAGGCCTCCGAGCGGCAACAGGCGAACTGGGCGACTGAGTGGTCCGAGAAAGTCGGCGTCACGCTCGAATACGAATTCGATTCCAGCGGGCCGGATGCCTGGGATTCCGCGGCGCATCCACTCGTGTTCATCACGACAGAGGGCCCGGGTTACGGAGGACTTCTGAGCGGCGTGACCCTGCCCGGGCTCGCGATCATCGACGCTGACACCCGCGAGGTCGTCGCCAGCGCTAATTACGACGTGTTGTCCTGGGGCTGGAAGAATGTCTTCGAACCGCACGGGCTCGGCGTCTCTTCCGATGGCCGATGGATCTACCTGCCGACTGGAGAAGGCTCGTTCATGACGATGGGCGAGCATGCCGGCCGTTTCCTGGTCATCAATGCACGCACGCTCAAAATCGACAAGGTCATTCAGTTACAGGGCCAGGCACATCACGCGTCGTCGTATCGGACTCCGGCCGGGGAACCGCGGTCGATACTCTATGGCTGGTCACAGCCGATGTTCGTACTCGATCCCGACGACGACAATCGCGTGGTTGGCAGCATCTCGCAGCAGCAGCAGGGCAGTGAGGGCTACATGTACTTCGCATCGCCCGACGGCGACAGGATTATCGGCACCGGCCGTTACCGCGATTTCGAGATGCGCAAGCAGTTGACCGACAACCCGATCTGGATCGTCGATGCGGAAACGTGGACCGTCAAAAAGTGGATCAAGGTCCCCGACAGCGCACCGACATGGGTGTCATTCACGGTTGACGGCAAAGACGCCTATATCACGGGCTCGCGCGGCAGCATCGTCATGCACATCGATCTCGAGACCAACAAGTTTGTCGCCGAGCAGCGCGCCGGTGTTGACGGCCCTTACGGCAATCACTTCGGTTGGGATGATCGAATCAATTACACGATTGGCAAGGGCGAGGAATCGCACAATCGCGGCAAAATGGTGGGCATGGTCGACACGGCTACAATGGAGATCCCGGGATCACGCGCGATGGACCAGATCTATACAGGGTGCATTCGCGGAGACCATGGCACCTTGCACCCGGACGCGGACGCCAACGAACTCTGGATTAGCTGCAATGCGAGTTTCGAGGTTGTCGTATTCGATCTCGACATGAAAGAAGTGACCGCGAGAATCCCGCTACCGAACGGCGGTAGCACGCATTCCGGGGCATTCGTCGCCTATTCCGGCGGCTGGAATTCTGCGGGCGAAGTCTTGTCTGATCATAATGGGCTTCATGGTGATGCCCTCGAGGTCAAACGCATGCTCATATCCGGCGAGCTCTCTGTCGCAGCTGGCGCTACCAAGCCGGCGTCTGCCAGCGCAAGTGATTTCGACGCAGGTCAGCGCGTGTTTCGGGAAATCGCGGGAATTGGCTGCAAAACCTGTCACGGCGATTACGCCGAAGGTGACCTTGGCGTGGGCCCGTACATCCGCGGAACGACTGAGGGCGCAATTCGTGCGGCCATTGAAGGCATTGGCGAGATGGTCGTGGTCAAGTCCGTGATCACCGAGGACGAGATCGTCGCGGTCGCCGCTTACCTCCGGCATCTCGGTTCGCAACAGGTGGCGCGAACATTGTCGAAGCGCGGCCGTTTCCTGCCGGAGGTGTTTGAAGCGCGTCCCGGCACGAGTCTGCAGATCGTCATCAGGAACTCCGGCATCAAGGCAGCGATGTACCAAAGTGACAACATGGGCATCGAGCCGTTTACAGTCGCGGGGCGTTCGACGGACGGCATCGACTGGCAAGCACCGGACGACGAGGGCGAGTATTCCTTGTATTGCACAGACTGCAAGCTCAAGGACCAGTTTTTCGTTATCAAGGTGCACGCCGCTGCACCTGCACCGCCCGCCACGACGGCAGCCAGTTCCGCCGCGGACGCGAGTGACGGGATGTAGAGAATCATGGGTGCCGCCAGTACGCCATTGCAACGGCCGCGCGTTCAGCCGTTCGTTGCGATTGCCTCTATCCTTATCGCTCTGCTCATCGCATCGACCTGGCTGGTGTTCCCCTATTTTGTCAGGGACCTGAACCTCATCGAGAACGTCGGCGCCGACGTCAAGGCCGAGAAGCTCAACAAGGCCATCAGCATCGGCAAGTTCCTGAATCGCACCACATTCGGTGTCGGTGAAGCGCAGGTCGACGTACTCTATGCGACGCCGAAGTTCTTCGAAGTAACCGACAGGTCGCAAGTCGTCACGCAATACCGGCCGGATCTGTATCACGTGTTTCTGGTTACCGAGACGACGCACATCGAGGATCTGCCGGTTGCTTTGCCAGAGGCGGTGTTGACAGTCGACGGCCGCGAGTACGAAGCGGTCGACGTCGAGGGGCCGCTCGGCGGCGAG
>DAOWGY010000151.1 GCA_030641695.1 Gammaproteobacteria bacterium | reverse complement strand
TTTTGCTGTCCCTCCAAAGTCACGCCTGAAACCTTCCCATCCTCACGAAAGCCAAGTGTGACGCGGCCTGCGCTTTCAATGTGCGGCGCGTCACAGATTCAGGCTTATGTCGGCGCGCGGCGACATTTAACCGTAATCGTGAGGATATACTCCAACAGCGCAAGGACTGGGCGTGCCATTCAACATAAGGCCTATGGAGGAACACAGTGCCTTTGGACCGATTCAAGACGCAGGTATTGTTGCTTCATAGCGAGCAAGGCACTCTGGACAAATTCAGTGCAGGGTTCAGCGATCGCTATACGGTCCACTGTGCCACCAGTGGTTCGGAGGCCCTCAACTTTCTTGGCGATACGCCGATTCACGTCATCGTATCTGCCCAGAAACTGCCGGGCATGAGCGGTGCCGAAGCACTGCGCGAAGCCAAGAAGCGCTCCCCGGAAACCATCGGAATATTACTTACCGGCGACAGCGACGAAGCGCTCGTCAGTAGCAATGAAGTCTTCCAGGTTGTTCGCGGTGGAATTGACCCCGTGGAACTCCGCCGACTCATCGACAGTGCGACACAGCAGACGCGTCTGCTCGCTCTTGCAGAATCCGCCAACGATATGGCCGCGTATCCTGACGAGCCCGTATCGGAACACATCATCATGGAGACGTCGGAGAACGGTTCGACGATCATCAGTGATGGAACCGGACAGGTACCTGTCCTGGATCCGAAGAAAGTGCCTCCGGCGGCGGCCGTGGGCGCCGCGACCATCGATATTCTCGTCATTACAAAAGACGAGGAGTTCCTGACAACGATCAAGGAATCCTCTCGCGGCATGCACAATGTGCATTATGCGAACACGTTGAAACAGGCTGAACAGGCCGTTCGCAAGCACAAGGTGGGTGTCGCCGTCGTCGATGCGGCCATGGTTGGCGACAACGTCGAAAAACTTGCGCAGCATCTGCGCACGCTGCAAAAGCGCCTTGTCGCCATCGTCGCTGGCCGACGTGACGATGGCGAAATGCTCATGGACCTGATCAATCGCGGCAAGGTCTACCGCTTCCTGCTGAAGCCGGTATCTCCCGGCCGCGCAAGGCTGGCAGTCGAAGCCTCCGTCAAACATCATCTCGAGGCGCCGGACTCGGCGTTCAAGTCGGTCGGCACAACAGCATCGAGCAAAGTCGCATCAACTCCGGCACCACGACCGAAGCTGAAAAAGGTGCCCAGGCCGGCGCGGAAAGCCGCGCCAAAGTCCGCAGAGACCATCACGGCAAGCAAAGACGATGCCCTGGCGCGAATCGACGACGGACTGTCGGATGCTTTCGGTGACGATGCGAGTTTCACGGAAACGATGACCGGCATCGTCTCGACAGTGACCGGATCGATCTCCCGCAGGAAAAAAGACAAGCAAGAAAACGAGCCTGCCGCCGTCGACCCGACACCATTGGCAGACAGCGGTGGCGAGTCGCCATCATTCCTGAATCCCAGGATCCTCGGCGCCGGTGCGGTTGCCGCACTCGTGGTTGCTGGCCTTGGATTCTGGATGTTCGGCGGTTCTGATGAAGCGCTCGTCCCGCAGGAACAGTCCACGACTGCGGTTACTAAAGGCGTCCCGGACTTTGGACGCACGACGGAAGTCGTCGAAGAAGCCGTTGTCGACGTCAACGAATTGCTTGAGGAAGCACGTCTGGCTCGCGACGCCGGACAGATCTTCAATCCACCGGGCAACAACGCGATCGAACTTTACATGACTGCCGTAGATGCGGCCCCGGACAACGCCTATGCGGCGGCCGAACTCAATGCCACACTGGATGAGGCACTCGGCATGGCCGAGGCCGCACTCCTGGAGCGCCGTACCGCAGATGCGGCAGCGGCGCTGGCTCGAGTCCGACTCGCTAATCCGGATCATGCGAGGCTGCCGTTCCTCAGCGCGCAGGTCGCACAGATGCAGTTGCGTGACCTGGTCGACGCAGCTCGCATCGCGATCAGCGATAATCGCCTCGAAGACGCTGCAACCGCCATCGCCGATGCCCGTTCTCTGGGCATAGCAGATGCGACAGACGTCGATAGAGTTGAGGACGAACTCAGAAGTGCGCGCAGTGAGCGCCGCGTCGATGAAGTGCTGGCGCTTGCTAATCAGCGCCTTGACGACGGTGCTCTTACCTCGCCGGCCAACGACAACGCCCGCTACTACTTTCAACTCGCGTTGAGTAACAATTCAAGCAACGCGGCAGCACAGACCGGGTTGACGGTCGTGGCCAGCAAGATCGTATTGCAGGCGCGCGCTGAAATCGACGGCGGCCGATTCAACACGGCCGAAGCATTCCTTGCCGAAGCACGCCAGCTCGATCCGTCGAGCGAGGAACTGACCGCGTCAAACAAGGCGCTGGCCGATGCCCGCCAGCGGGTCGAGGACGATCGCAGCCGCGCGGAAAACGAAAGAGCGGCCGCCGCTGAACGCGTTGCCGCGGAGCAGCGCGCCGAAGAGGAACGTCAGACCGCCGAACGCCTCGCTGAGCAGCAACGCCAGGCCGAACAGGAACGGCTCGCCGAAGAGAGCCGCGCCGCAGCGGCTGCAGCTGCCACAGCGGCAGCTGCCGCATCGATCACAGAAAATGCGGATGCCGACACGCAGTTCGTCGACGTTGCGGACGCTGGACCGGACGCTGAGCCGCTTGCTGCGGAAGCGAACACGAACGAAACCGCCAAGCCAACCACACTCGCCGCTATCGAGCCGGTTCGCGGGGAGTTGGCACAGCCCGTTGCCGTGCGCGACCGGTCACCGGTCCCAGCCAGCTCGCTGGCACGCACCAAGTATGTCGCGCCGAAGTATCCACGCTCCGCGGAGCGGCGCAGCATCTCCGGCTGGGTCGACATTGTGTTTACCGTCACAACGGACGGCAGCGTCATAGATATCGACATTATCGGGTCACAGCCGGGCGACACTTTTGTCGCCGCAGCGACCAGAGCCGTGGAGAAATGGCGCTTCGAGCCTGTCGTCGATGACGGCGTAATCGTCGAGAAACGTGCCGGCGTACGCATGATGTTTGCGGTCGAGTAGGCAAAGTCAATGGACTGACCATCCGGCAAAGACTTGACCCCTCTGGACCATTTCGCCGATACCCGCTAGTCTAGACTTAGTTCAAGAGCAGTCTGGGACTAAAAAGCGTGTCTGAACAATTAGTTATGAGCGAATCGAAGCCTGCGCGCAAGCAACAACAGCGCAGCATTGTCACGCAGCTGAAGCTGCTGGATGCCGCGATCGACGCATTCTCCGAGAACGGTTTCAAAGGAACGTCGACGCGAGATATCGCTGATCGTGCGGGCGTCCATCACCCGCTGATCACCTATCATTTCAAAAACAAGGAGCAGCTGTGGCGGGCTGCCGCTGATCGCATTTTCCGCGAATTCAATATCTCGCTGGTGAAGGCGATGGCTGAAGTCCCGGAAATCGACCCGAGGGCCCGTGCCGCGACCTTCATTCGCACCTACGTACATTTCGCGCACGGTCAGCCCGCGTTACACAAGATCATTCTGCAGGAATCGAGCCATCCGACCTCGCGACTCGACTGGCTGATCAAGAATCATCTGCGGCCGTTGTTCGAGGAAGTCGTCAAGTCGCTCAAGGAACTGCAGGCGCTTGGCGTCGCTCCGCCGGGCGACCCGGCGCTGCTGTTTAACATGATTCGTGTGTCGGCGGGCGGCCTGCTCGCGCTGGCCGTCGAAATCAAGGGAACCAGCAACCTGGATCTGGACTCGGAAGCAGCGCTCGACGAGCTGTCCGAGATGATCATCCGTTGTTTCCTTCCCGGCGAGATGCCTGCACGCCACTGATCAGGCGCGCTGCAGCACGCCCTGCACCTCCGCAATTATCGATAGAGCTATGGCCGCGGGTCCACGCCCGCCAATGTCGAGGCCGGCGGGTCCGTGCAGCCGCTCGATGAGCCCCGCAGCATCGTCACCCAGTTCTGATACGAGCCGCTCGCGGCGATTGGCCGGGCCGAGGAGCCCGACATAAGCGACATTCGCTGTCGCAAGCTGGCGCAGATAGGCCCTGTCGCTCACCAGGTGATGACTCATGACGACGGCGGCGTCGAATTTTGACAAGTCGAGTGCATCGGCCAGATCCTCGGCCGGCAGGCACAACACTTGTTCAGCGCCCGCGAACTCACCACGCTCCACATAGGTGTCGCGATGATCGACGACCGTACATCGCCAGCCCAGTTCGCAGGCAAATCGCACGATGGGCTCTGCGTCCATCCCGGCTCCCAGCAGCAGAAGACGGGGCGGTGGCAGAACGTCGGTAAACAGCACCGTGGCTGAACCGGCATCGAACGCCACGCTGGCAATTGCCGGCACCGTCTGCGGTTCTCGCGCGAGCAGTCGTTTGGCGACATCGATACTCATGCCTGTCGCCCACAACTCGTCCTCACGACGAATCACTGTCGCGCCAGGCGGCATGTCCTCTGCGCCGGATTCGATCACGATCGCCAGCCGCGCGAGCCGATCACCAAGCAACAGGTCGGCGATCGTGGCAAACGGCTGGTAGCCCCCCTCCGCGTCGAGAGGTTGCAGGAAGACGCGCATCAGGCCATCGCAGCCAACGCCAAGCCCCCAGAGTTCGTCGTCCTGTGCGAGATCGTAGGCAACGACTTGCGGTGTACCTGTCTCGATCACCGTCGCGGCGCGGATTGCGAGGTCTCCCTCCAGGCAACCACCGGACAACATGCCGTGGAAGACTGCGTCGCCATCGATTAACATCTGTGCGCCCGTCTTGCTGTAGGTCGACCCTTGGGTCTCGAATACGGTGACGAGCACCAGCGGCTCACCACGTTCTTTGCGAGCCTCGAAAAACCGGATGAGATTTGGAGCGTTCAATGTATTTCCTGACCGGAATATCCGTATAGCGAATGCGTCTGAATATTGACTGCCTGCGGCAGGTCCAACTCTTGAAACCCGCTCGTGCGATCCCAAATCTCAGGACCGCCAAAATGGAGATTGATTATGAACCAAACAGCAGCGCCGCCGGTAGCGGTTACCGACAACGATTTTGCGGACCAGGTCCTGCAGTCCGAGACTCCGGTCCTCGTTGATTTCTGGGCGGAATGGTGTGCACCGTGCCGCGCCCTCGGACCCGTCATCGAGTCGCTGTCGGCAGAGTACGACGGCAAGGTCAAGATTGCGAAAGTCGACGTTGATTCGAATCCGCAGATTGCGATGCAGTTTGGCATTCGCTCAATCCCGACAGTGATCCTGTTCGACAAGGGTCAGATCGTCGATACCTTCGTCGGCGTGCGCCCGAAGTCGGACTACGAACAGGGCTTGAAAAAGGTGGTTGCCTGACTATCAACCATGCGGGCGGGACGCATACAGATAGAGCATTTCCATAGCCAGGTGGACCGCTGCGAGCGCTGTGATCTCGCCGACATCGTAAGCAGGCGCCACCTCGACGACGTCCATGCCTACGACGTCGATTCCTCGCAGCCCACGAAGTATCGCCATCGACTGATGGCTGGTCAGGCCGCCGCAAACGGGGGTGCCGGTCCCCGGCGCGTAACTCGGATCGAGACAATCGATATCGAATGACAGGTATACGGGCCTGTCACCGAGCACTGCGCGCGCCTGGCTTACGACAGCATCGATGCCACCCTCGTGGACGGCCGGTGCGTCGATGATATTGAAACCCAGCGTATCCCTGTTGGTCGTGCGCAAACCGATCTGTACCGATGTCGCCGGATCGACCAGACCCTGCTTCGCAGCCCACCAGAACATCGTGCCGTGATCGATGCGATCGTTTTCATCTTCCCAGCTGTCGCTGTGGGCATCGAAATGCAGCAGCGACAGTGGCCCACCGTGTTTGCGGACGTGTGCCTTGATCAGGGGATAGGCGATGAAATGATCGCCACCAAGTGTCAACAGGCCCGGCCCCTGTTCGATAATTTTGTAGGCGTGCTCCTCAATCAGGTCGGGCGTCATTTGCGGCCGGCCGTGATCGAAGAAGCAATCGCCGCAATCGACGACCGCGAGCTTGTCGAACGGGTCGAACTCCATGCCATAGGGTTTTTCCCACGCCATCATCGTCGACGCCGCGCGAATGGCGCGCGGCCCGAAACGCGCTCCCGGCCGATTTGTCGTCGCGGTATCGAGTGGTACGCCTGTCACTGCGACGTCGACGCCGGTCATATCCGTGGTGTATTTGCGGCGCATGAACGACAGTGCGCCACCATACGTTGGTTCCGGCGTCGTGCCGTAAAGGTCCTCGCGGACGATCGCGTGATCCGTGGTTTTCTTGTGCACGACGACTCTCCTGTGTGACAGCGCCGTCTAGCCTGACAAGGCTTGCTGCGTCAGGTCGAGACACTTCCAGGCGATGTCGACCAACTCGTCGGCTTCCTCGTGCGACAGAATAAACGGCGGCGCGCAAACGATGGTATCGCCGACAGCACGCATGACGAGCCCGTTGTCGACAAGGAAGTCCCGGCAGATCGTGCCAACACCCTGCTTTTCGGGGAATGGCTCGAGAGTTTCCTTGTTCTTTACGAGCTCGACAGCGCCCATGCGTCCGGCCATGCGTGCCTCGCCGACGAGCGGATGATCCGCCAGGGTCTGCCAACGCTGCTGCAGGTAAGGGCCGATGTCGTCTCTGACACGTTCGACCAGGCCATCGCGCTGCAGCAGGCGGATATTT
>DAOWGY010000218.1 GCA_030641695.1 Gammaproteobacteria bacterium | reverse complement strand
GGCCGTCATTGCTGTTGGAGCGCTTGTTGGTCACGACGACCTGATGCCGCACAGCGCAGGGATGCGCGGGAGCGGCCTCGAAGCGCGATCCGCCGATCATCGATCGCGCGCCAAGGCGCGCTCCAACAGGGACGTTTCCACGCAGCCGCCCGAATCAAATACCCGGCGCCGCGGCAACTAGCTCAAAGCCACCGAACCTAGAACCGGGTCACAGTATGGTAAATCGGTGGCGGATAGTCTGGGACATCGCTAAATCCAGTGTATTTAACAAAATATGGATGTCCGGAACTCGTTCCGGGGGCTGGCAAGGAACGCGAATTGAACGATCACCATAGTATTTCCATAGCTGTGTTGTCGGAGAACGAGGACGACGTGGCGCTTATCAACGGCACGCTTCGCGATGGCGGGCACGCCGCCCATTGCCATTGGATCAATCGTCCTGAAAAACTCGACCGGACGCTCGCCACCGAGCACGTCGAACTCCTGATTCTGAACTGCGACCGCTACTCCGACGGCGTGCGCCAGGTGATCAAGCAGAAAGACCGCTTCAAGCCCGAAGTACCGGTGATTGCGCTGCGCAAGAAAGCCGACGAAGCAACTATTCAGGAAGCGATGCGCGACGGCGCATGCGATCTCGTGTCGATCGGCCTGAAGAATCGACTGCAGTCTGTCGTCACGCGCGAATTACGTGCATTGCGTGCCGAGCGTGCACTGAATTCCACAATCGCGTCCGCCAGCGAATACAAACGCCAGATTCGTGACTACATGCAGTCATCTTCCGCCGCAATCGCCCTCGCCCAGGAAGGCATTGTTATTGACGCTAACGACGCCTGGCTGGAGTTATTCAAGGCCGCCAATATCGATGAAGTCGCCGGCCTGCCGTTGATGGATAATTTCGATGCAGAAAGCCATGCGGCACTGAAAGGTGCGTTGAATGCAGCGATCAAGGGCAAGTGGGCAAAAGATGAAAAGCTCAAGGTCAAATCGCAAATTGACCTTGGCCCGGGTAATGAACTCGAGCTCGAGTTTCAGCGCATCGACTTCGACAGCACTCCCAGCGTGCATGTGCGCATTGCACCGCCCGACAAGTCGAAACTGGAGCCGACGGCACTGGTGCACGACGCACTGCAACGCGATCCTACGACACTGTTTTTTCATCGGGCGCAATTTCTCGAGCGTCTTCAGAAACGCCTGAGCCGTAAGCCGAAATCGGGCTTACACGTGCTCGCCTACGTCAAAATAGACAAGTTCGCCGCGGTGCAGAACAAGGTCGGTATTCTGGAATCTGAGGAAATCCTCGCGCAGTTTGCCGAAGTGGTACGCAAACGCATGCATCCGCGCGATGTCGGCGGCCGCTTCGAAGGCACGTCGCTGATGGTCCTGCTCGAACGCGGCAGTGCGCGCGACGGCCAGGTGTGGGGCCAGCAACTGGCGAAACACATCGACCAGTCGACGTTCGAAGTCGGCGACAAGTCGACACATATCAACTGCACGGTCGGCGTGTGCGCGGTGAGCGACGTGTTCGGCGACCTCGAGGAACTCGTTGCTGCCACCGTCGACGCTTACAAACTCGGCAAGGAGGCAGGCGGCAACACCTGTTTCCTGAACGAATCGGCACACGAGGATTCGAAACTGCAGGAATACGACGCGATCTGGGTCAAGCACCTTAAATCCGCGCTCATGGACGACCGTTTCATGCTCGCACAGCAGCCGATTGCAGGCCTGCGCCGCGACTCCGTGGAGATGTACGACCTGCTGGTGCGCATGATCGACGAACAGGGCAACTCGGTCCTGCCGTCCGAATTTCTGCCGGCGGCCGAACGCAATAACATCATGAAAAACATCGACCGCTGGATGATCAAGGCAGCGATCGATTTCTGTGACAGGAGCAACGCAGATCGCGTATTCGTGCGCCTGTCACGACAGTCAGTTATCGACAAGAGCACACTCGGCTGGATGGAGCGGGAGTTCGATAAGCGCAAGTTCGATTGCTCGCGACTGGTCACGCAGATCCCCGAACGAGACGCCGCCAAGCACATCAAGCAGACCCGGGACATGGTCCGGAAACTCAGAAAGATCGGCGTCGGCTTCGCTATCGAACATTACGGCGTCGACCAGGAGCGCTTCCAGATTCTCGACATCCTGAAGCCCGACTACATCAAGGTGGATGGCGAACTAATGCATTCGCTCATGACCGATTCCAACATGCAGAACGCCGTGCAGAGGATCGTCGCCGCTGCGACGAAACGGAACATCAAGTCCATCGCGGAACGTGTCGAGAATGCCAACGCGATGGCCGTACTTTTTCAACTCGGGCTCGATTACATGCAGGGACATTATGTTCACGAGCCCGAAGTGGTATTGCAGGACGGGACAGACAGTGTAAAGCGACAGTCACTCGAGGAACTCGCTGCGGCCAACGCGGGATAAGGGCTAACTCCCAAGTGTGACGCAGGTCACACCTTGTTGGCGGAACCATGCGTTACGGGCTTTCTCGATACAAAACATAGAATGGGTGCGTAGACCGAAAGTAATAGCGCTCGTACTCTGGGCGCCGCACGACGAACAAGGTGCAGATCAGTGAAGAAAAGAAATTATCAGCGAAAGAACCCGATCGAACGCCGGTCGATGAGCAGAAAGGCCGTATTGCCTGCACTCGTCGCCGTGGGCGGCGGCCTCGTGACGATACCGGCGGGCGCTCTCGAACTCGGTGAACTCGAAGTCCAGTCGAAGCTCGGCCAACCGCTGCGCGCCAGTATTGCCTACGCACTCGGCCCGAACGAAATCATCGACAGCTACTGCGTCTCGATTCAGTCCAGTTCCGGTGGCGGAAAGCTCGCCGACTCTACGACTGCCACGGTCAGCGCGGCCAATGGCGTTATCTCCCTGACCGGGCGCTCTGTCATTCTCGAACCCCTGATGTTGGCCAATGTCGTGGTCAATTGCCCATACACGCCACACGTGAGTCGCAACTACACGATGTTCGTCGATCCGGTGGACATGCAGACGGCCGTAGCCGCTGCAGAACAGCTTGCAGCAGCGGCGCAACCTGCCGTGGCGCCAGCGACAACGCAGACCGTAGCGGTTGAACGACGTGCGCCGGCCACGCTGACGGCTATCGAACAGGGCGTGCAATACCGGGTGCAGCCTGGCGACTCACTATCGCGAATCGCACAGCGACTGCAGGATCGCCAGGTCGGGCTGTCGGCCGCAATGAACGTCATATTCGTGGCGAATGCGGATGCGTTCATCAACAACGACCCAAACAGACTCAAAGCGGGAAGCTTGCTGCTGATTCCGTCGCTTGCGGGCAACGAAATTACACCACTGTCGTTTACATCCGGCGACAGCGAACAGGCTGCGGCTGAACCGCCAGTCACTACCGTTGCGGTCACCGACACAAGCGTCGATACCAATGTGTATGACGGCGCGGAGACGATTGATGCGAGCGTAGCCGATGAACCGGCAAGCACAGCGCCTGTAGAAGCGGTGTTTGAAGCAGCGCCGGCCGCGGTAAGC
>DAOWGY010000242.1 GCA_030641695.1 Gammaproteobacteria bacterium | reverse complement strand
TCATTCATGGTTCAGAAAACTCACGATGCACCGGTCGGCGGAGCGATCGGCTTGTTGTTGCTCGGCGAGCACGTCGGCTGGCGTCGCTGGGTCGCGGTATTTGCCGGCTTCGGCGGCGTACTGATGATTCTGCGACCCGGCGCCGGCACACTGTCATTCGCTGCGGTCGCCGTGTTATTCGCCACCGCTGCTTGCGCCTTTCGAGTACACCGCATTGATCGGCGGCGCGATTGCCGGTTACCTGATCTGGGACGAGGTGCCGGACCGCTGGGTCGTCACAGGCGCACTCGTCATTATCGGCTCGGGATTGTTCGTCGTATATCGCGAGGTCGGCACGGCGGGGTCGATGCGCTACCTGCGCGCCGTTACGGCAAGCGGCAGCGCCCTGCTGGCGCGGCGCCTCGGTCGTTCAGGAGAAAACTAGACTCGCTGCTGGCTACTCGCCGCCTTCTGCTTCGACGTCGCCGACCACGAGACCAGCAATCTGCGCCGGTGTCACGCCGAGCGAATTGGCGACCCTGTTAAAGAAGTCGATCTCCAGCGGGCTTACAACCTGATCACTGCGGAATATGTCGCCGAGCGCCTGAATGGTCTCGCTGCGGTGCTCGGGTTTCATCTTGCTTTGCACCTTCGCCAAGTATTTGCGCAGTCCGGCCTCCGCGTACAATTCAGCCCGTGCTGCAACGCGTACGTCCGCCGCACTGATGTCCTCTCCGGTATGTTCCTTGATGATCTCCTGAATTCTCTCCACCTCGACCGACTGGATATTTATGTCGGCGTCAGCCGCCCTGGCCAGGGTCATCAGGAGCACCTCCTTGAACAGCTCGTTCTGCTTGTCTTCGCCAATGTCCGAGCCGCCGAAGATATTCAGTACATTCTTGAGATCTGCGAGTGCCATTACGTCCTCTCTCCGGGTTTCTTGTTTATTCGACTTGATTATTTGAACAGGGTTGCCGCAAGGCAGGCAAGGGCCAAAGTATACACATCTATTGGCGCATCGGCTGCCTTTGCCCGTAGGTCAGCGATCGCCACAGCCACTCGACGGGTCCGAAGCGAAAACGCGTTAACCACCAAGGACTTACGAGCAGTTGCACGCCGATCATCGCGACCACGAAACCCTGCTGCCAGAATCGCGGGACAGCAGCATACAGTCCCAGCCCGTAGCCATAGAAAACCGTCGTCATCACTATCGAGTGCGTCAGGTAATTAGACAACGCCATGCGGCCGACGGCGGCGAAGCGATCGAATAGTCTTTTTAGCTTTTCCGACCTGACGATCAGTATCACCACAGCAATATGACCAAACGCGACGAGGACACTGCCGATGTAGTTGGGTATACCGCCGATACGGGCAACATACAGCGGATCAAAGTCGTGTGCGTTCAGGATAAATGCGCTGTAGATCGTCAGCGGCAAGCCGGTCCCGTAACCCCACAAGGCCATCTTCCTGTAAAAGTCCGAGCTCCGCTCACCCGAGAGGACGCCAAGTTTCATCAGCGCCATGCCGATGAGCATCAGTCCTCCAACACGCCAGATGACGAAGATTAGCGTCACGTTGATCTGCATGAAGACAACAAACGGTGCGCGATGCGCCAGGACGTCCAGGTAGTTTCCCTTGTGGGCCCGGACATTATCATTGATCTCTTCGTCGGTAGGCGCAAAAAAAGGCCGCACCTCGAGCCACTCGTCGAGCTTCTTCTGCCGTTCCTCGTCGAGCGTTTCTCCTTCAAGCTGCAACTGCTCTAATTCGATCGCGGTTGTTTGTAGCTCCTCCACATAGAAGGAGCTCGCGAAATTAATGAGCAACGTCACCGGCAGCATGCAACAGGCGATCGTGATCAGGACCTTCGGGCTCTTGTTGCGAAACAGAAAGACGAACATGCCCATCAGCGCGTAGTGGAACAGGATGTCACCGAACCAGATGAAGTAGCCGTGCAACATCCCAAGCGCCAGTAACCACAACGTGCGTCGATAATAGATTCGACCGAACGCCGCAGCTCTCGCCGCGGCGCGATCCATCATCATGATCAGCCCTGCACCGAACAGCATCGAGAAAATACTCATGAACTTCTGGTCGAAGAGCAGGTGCGTGAAGAACCAGGTGCCGATGTTGAGCGGCGCCGTTCCGCCCATCGTTAACGGGTTGCTGTATGCCGCCAGCGGCATGGCAAATGCGTAGATGTTCATAACGAGGATGCCAAGGACGGCAACACCACGAAGTGCGTCCAGGCAGACCAGCCGTTCAGCGGCCGTGACGGGAGCGGCTTGCGTGCAGGGGAGCTGGTCAGGATAACTCATTAGGTGTCACTTTTATATGGTTGTTTTTAAGCGCTTTTTTCTTGGAATTTCCTGCAATCCGCGACATACTCGTAGTGGGCAAACAACATAAAGGAGGTGATCCATGTCTAGTGAGATTGCAAGGTTATCGAGGAAACCATTGGGTCTTGTTCGGATTATGGAGCAACCTTCCGAAATCCTCTGACCCTGTTTTTTTCGATACTGCACTCACGAAAGGCCGCCCTATGGGCGGCCTTTCTTGTTGGAGCGCGCGGATCAGGGCGCGCTAGTCTTCAGCGGGCCGGCGTCTGACCCGGCCGTCGTAGACACGTGCATCGTCGCAGTCCATGAGTCCGCCGAGCAGCTCGCCCTGTTTCTCCCAGTCGGCACGCTCGATGAAACGCTGGTAGTCCTGCCCAAGTTGCGTGTGATTGTCGAAACCTTCGACCAACTTGAAATCGAACTCGGCACCACCGCCACCGTACACGGGAAACAGCATCCAGTTACCCTGATGGTAGCCGTTCTCACCCAGGTATGCCGCCCACGCGTCCATGTTGGTGAACAGCTTGTCCCAGGCTTCCGGGTCTTCGGAAACCGAGCAATCCGAAAAGGTAATGACGACGTTATCGGGTGTCGGCCCGTCGCCCGGCGACTTAAGCTCGGTTGTCGCGAAGTTGCTGTGAGAGGCGCAGTCGAGAACCGCAAAGAACTGTGCCGCGATTTCACGACCCTCTGTCATCCAAAAATCCGTACCGCTCCCCATCGCCTCTCCGTCGGCCCATGATCCCAACCAGCCGACATCGAAAGTGTCTTCGCCGAAATACTGAGGCGTGAGCGTCATCGCAAAGTAGTCTTGCTGGTCGTTATCATCCATCCACTGATTCCAACTGGCGATCACCGCGTCCAGATCAGCGGCGCCCTTGCCGTCCAGGTAGTCGCAGGTCCAGGTCTCGACCGGAACGAAACGCCTGGTCTCCCCTTGCTGTTCCTGTTCATGGCTGTCTGCGAGCGCTACGCCAGACCCGGATAAAAAGGCGAACACGAATGCCGCGATTGCGGCCAGGACTTTTCTCATCGTTTTTCCCCTATGTTCTTGTTGTTTCGCCTGAAGTTGCAGACGATTGCCCTGAGTATAGACGACGAACTAACCCAGAATGGTCGCCAGTGCGTCCAGAAGCATGTCAATCTCCGCGGAACTGTTGTAGTGCACCGGCCCGACTCGCACAGCGCCGCCCGATTCCAGGATGCCCAGCGACTCGGCGGCCTCGACGGCGTAGTTGTGGCCGCTCCAGACAAAAATATTTCGCGCCGCCAGCGCCCTCGCAATATCGCCGGAAGCTGTCGAGGCATGCGTAAACGATACGGTCGGCACCCGCCATGTCATCCTGCCAGGCGCAGTGATCCCCTGTACCGTTACTCCGGGCAGCGCTTGCAGGCCACTTGTCAGTTGCTGCGACAGGCTTTGTTCGACGTCGAAAATGCACTCCATCGCGGCACGCAATTTCGACTTCCGGTCAACAGAACCGCCGCCCATCGTTTCGCCTATCCATGCGAAGTAGTCGACGACCGCCGCCGTTCCGGCCATGCCTTCGTGAGATGCAGTCCCGGGTGCGAAGCTCCACGGTATCGAGGCAGGTGCGGGTCTGACCTTATACGGCTCGAGCGCTTCGAGCACCTCGCGACGGCCCCACAGGATCCCCTGGTGCGGTCCGAACAATTTGTACGCCGAACACACGAGGAAATCGCAATCGATTGCCTGCACGTCGGTCACTACGTGCGGCGCACTCTGTACTGCGTCGATGAACGTCCATGCTCCGGCGTTGCGCGCCTTGCGGCAAATGGTCTGGACATCGTTGATCGTGCCAGTCAGGTTGCTGGCACCACCGACACAGACCAGCCGGGTTCTGTCATTGAGAACATCGTCCAGCATTGACAGATCGAATTCGAATGAGTCCGTATCGAACGGCAGCCAACGAACGGTCAGGTCATGATCGCGTGCCAGCAACACCCAGGGCTCGACGTTGGCGTCATGGTCCATACGTGACAGCACGATTTCATCACCGGCCTCAAAATGCCTGCCGAGCGATCGCGATACGTGAAACGTCAGTGACGTCATGTTCTGGCCGAATATGATTTCATCCGGCGATGGCGCGTTCAGGAAGTCAGCCATTGCAGCTAATGCATCGGCAACGACTTCACCGGCGAGTTCTGACGTTCTGAAGTTGCCGCCAAGGTTGGCATTCGCGGCCAGCATGCAGTCGGACATCCTGTCGACAACGCGCTGCGGCACCTGCGTGCCTGCAGGATTGTCGAAATACACACGTGGAACCCCTGCGTCCGTTTCCTCTAGCGCGGGAAATTGCGAGCGAATTCGCTCGAGATCAAATGCCATCGGAAGACACTCTAGTTATTAGTCGGGTTTGCCGCCCCATTTCTCGCGATGTGCATCTGCGGTCCGTTGACGGATTTTCTGATGGCGGCGAGGCAACAGCAATGAACCGGGATCACAGACCCGCGCCTTGATTAGCCCGAGATCACAGGCCGCATCGAACAGACTGGGATACCAGCGTTCCCAGTTAGGCAGCAGTTTCTCGACCTGGTCGCGTAG
>DAOWGY010000026.1 GCA_030641695.1 Gammaproteobacteria bacterium | reverse complement strand
TGGTTTAGTGATATAGTAGACCATAACACCTAATTTCCGGCCCCGGCCGTTTGACTCGTGGAACCCGATCCTATGAAAAACCTTCTGACTTTCAAGGCCTTATTGGTCGCGCTGGCGATGCTCGCTGCTCCCGCCCTCGCCTCTGCCGCGACGCTGCTGGAGATCTACCAGGAGGCACTGCAGAGCGACCCGAGAATCCACGAGGCCGAGGCACGCCGACTCGCTGCGCTGGAAGCCGAGCCGCAGGCGCGCGGCCTGTTGCTGCCGCAGATCGACTTCGGCAGTAGCTGGACAAAGTCCGAGACGTCCGGATCCGGAATCCAGAACTCCGTGATAGAGCAACCTCCCGGTTCAGGAAACCTCGTGGTTGTTCCGTTTCCGTTTGAGGTGGATACTGAGTCCGAAACGCTGGCGTGGCAGTTCAATCTGCGGCAGACAATCTTCCGCTGGGATCAGATCGTCGGGCTCAGGCAAGCCGACAAGATCGTCGCCAGGGCGGAGGCAGATCGCGAAGCGGCGCAACAGGACCTGATCGTCCGGGTTACAGAATCCTACTTCAACGTGCTGGCCGCCGAAGACCGGCTGTTGGCTATTCATGCCGACCGGCTCGCGATTGCACGCCAGCTCGAACAGGCGAAGCAGCGTTTCGAAGTCGGCCTCATTGCTATTACAGACGTAAAGGAATCGCAGGCGGCGTATGACCAGTCGGTGGCGAACGAGATTGCGGCCAAGCGTTCAATGGCGACGGCACGTTACCTGCTCGCCGAAATCACCGGCTCATTCGTCAGGGAATTGTCTGCGCCGGCCGAGAACCTGCCGCTCAGAAACCCTGATCCGGCCAGCGAACAGGCCTGGCTCGACCTCGCGATGACACAGAACCTCGCGCTGGTTTCAAGCCGGCTGGATGAGCGGCTGGCGAGAGACGAGATTTCCTTCCGCAGGAACGGTCATTACCCGACAATCGACCTCGTTGCCAGCACCGGCAACACGGATACGGAGTCGGACCAGGATACTTTCAACGGTTTCGGCCCGCTTCCAGCCGACAGCAACTTTGACCGTGACAGCATCGGCATCCAGTTCAACTTTCCAATTTTCGCCGGCGGCGGCGTCAGTTCGCGCGTCAAGGAAGCCGTTTATCTGCACCGCGCCTCACGCGAACAGTTACAGCGCGTGACGCGCGAGACCGATCGTCAGACACGCGACTCCTATCTTGGCGTACTCGCCGAGATCGCCCGAGTGCAGGCGCTTGAGAAAGCCGTCGAGTCGGCACAGACCGCACTCGATGCAACACAGGCGGGCTTCGACGTCGGTACGCGAACGATCGTCGACGTGCTGCGATCACAGGGCAACCTGTACCGGTCGATTACCAATTACTACCAGGCCCGATATGACTACATTCTCAATGTCATGCGGTTGAAAGAAGCGGCCGGTACTTTGCAGGTGCAGGATCTCGAAAGCCTGGAGCCATACCTGGTTGCGCGCAAGACGCCGGAGGTGCAATTCGCCGAGGAAGTGGCGAAAAAGGCCGACGAAGAAAGCGAGTAAGCTGTCAGGCCATCAACGGTTCCAGCATCGCCAGCAAGCGCGCGAGCGCGCCTCTATTGCGCTCGAGTATCTGCCGCCCGATCTTGCCGAGCTCGCGTGATTGAATCGCATCTGACAGCAGCGCAGTAACGGCAGCTGCCAGCTGCTGCGGGTCGTCAACAAGCCGACACGCGCCGGTGCGGACGAACATGTCGGCAATATCCTGTGCATTGAAGACATGCGGACCGCTGATCAGTGGCAGACCAAGAGCCGCCGGCTCGAGCAGATTGTGGCCGCCGATCGGCACCAGGCTGCCGCCGACAAAGGCAACATCACTCGCTGCATAGAAAAGCGTCAACTCACCCATCGTGTCACCCAGATAGACATCCGTGGATGCATCGCACTGTCGTTGTTCGCTGCGGGCAACGACACTCATGCCGCTCTTGCCGATCAACTCACGCACCGCTTCGAAGCGTTGCGGGTGACGGGGCACAACAACGAGCAACGCCTCCGGATGCTGCTCACGCAGCGCGCGATGTGCCTCGAGGACGGCGTCCTCTTCACCGTCGTGAGTGCTGGCTGCAATCCAAACGGGCCGCTCACCAAAAAGTGATTGACGCAGCTCGCGGCCACGCGCCGCAATGTCCTGCGGCAATTCGATATCGAACTTGATGTTGCCCGTCACGCGCGTACGTTCCGGACTGGCGCCCAACGATAAAAATCGTTCGGCATCAGCCTCACTCTGCGCCGCGATGATGATGCCGTGGGACAAGGTCTCACGAAAAAGTGGCAGCAGGCGGCGGTAGCTTCGAACTGATTTGGGTGAAATTCGCGCGCTGACCAGGACCAGCGGGATATCGCGCACACCGCAGCCACGATACAGATTCGGCCAGATCTCCGTCTCCAGGACCAGCGCCAGCTCGGGCTTGACCGATGCGAAGAAATTATCGATGGCTTGCGGCATTTCGAACGGAATATAGGCATGGTGGACCTCATCGCCGAACATCGTCGCAACTCGTGCGGCTCCAGTTGGCGTCACCGTGGTTACGAGCAAAGGCCGGTCCGGATAGCGTTTCAGCAACGCACGGATCAGCGGCACTGCGGCGACGACCTCACCAACAGACACCGCGTGCACCCAGATGCAGCGCTCGAGTTTCGGGTAGCCGGTGCCCAGACGTTGTCCGAACTTGTCCCAGTAAGACCGGTTCGCTATGCCACGTATGAACCAGTAACCGACCCAGGGGAGCAGCAGGATATAAGTCAGGAGGTTATAGAGGAGACGCACGCAGCACTCGAATCGCGCAGCTCTGCTCAGCCGCGCAGCTTGTCGATAATACGGCTCGTCGAGTGACCGTCCCGAAAAGGCAGGACACGAACCTCGCCACCGTTCTCCAACACGTCCCTGCCACCCGCGATTTCATCGGGCTGATAATCGCCGCCCTTCACCAGTACGTCCGGCAACACGCCCGCAATCAGTGCGGCCGGCGTATCCTCGGAAAAGGGCACCACCCAGTCCACTGCGGCGAGTCCCGCAAGCACAAGCATACGGTCCTCGAGGGCGTTCACGGGTCTTGACTCACCCTTCAATCGACGTACCGAATCGTCGTCGTTG
>DAOWGY010000373.1 GCA_030641695.1 Gammaproteobacteria bacterium | reverse complement strand
TGGAGCTTCTTCTCTCTTCTTGCGAGGGCTCCCTACATCTCGATCAGGTGCGAAGTCGGCGTCTGAGCCCCGGTCTGCGTCTGCATCTACGTCCTGGTCAGGATCAACGCCCTCTTGAGACAGCGCCCCGGCCCCGAACAGATTCAGTGCTATACATCCGTCCGACGGATCGAAGCATTGACCCGTAACCGGGTCCACGAGCAAACCCTGTTGCATGCGCGACGCCGACGCGTCATTACTCTGAAACTCTTCCTCCTCGCCTTTCGTGTACGTAGCCCAAACGTCGAAATCCCAGTTCGAGCTGATTTCGCCGCGCAGTCCCGCAACGATCCTGGAATAGTCGCTGGTATTATCGGCGATTCTGAAACCCAGTTCTTCCAGCCGCCGCCTGAAAGCGAATCCGACGAGATTTCCCCCGAGCGGGATGAAATTCGCGAATGCCTGTTGAGCTTCCGGGGTCAGTACCGGGTTGTCGAGATTGATGGCGAGGTTCGAAAATACCGGTACGGGAGCCAGGTTTTGTTTTGCGACGTTGCGCGTGTGCGTGATCTCGAAGTAACTTTCGAAACGGTCCGAGAGCTCGTAATTGAAAAAGACACCGCCCGAATAGCGCTCAAGTAGTACCTGCAGGTAATTGACGGGCGCATAATTATAGAGGTCGTCCGGAAAGACAAACTCTACCGGGATGCCGTCGGGCGTAAACATGATTGATACGGGCCCATTGCCCAAATCGACCGGCGGAAACGCTACGCGACCGGCCGGTATCGCAGAACTCCCACCTTCGAAAATGTCGCCCTCCCAGTCCTCCACCCACGACACCGATGTGAATTCACGATCGGCCGCAAACGACTCGGCACGATCGAGAAATCCACCGAACAGCGTGATGTTGCCGCGTCCGCTTGCGAAATTGTGTCCCCAGGTGATGTTGAGGTCATGAACCTCCGGGTCGCCGACTTCGGTGACATAGGCGCTAGCGTCGAGACCGAAGCCTTCGAAATCATCGCGCATGATGAAATTGACGACGCCCGCAACCGCATCGGAACCGTAGACGGTCGTCGCGCCGCCGGTAATGATTTCCACGCGATCCATGAGGACCTGCGGCAGATTATTGACATCGACGGAGCTGCTGATCCCCGACGGCGCGAGGCGGCGGCCATTCAGAAGTACGAGCGTACGATTCGAGCCCAATCCGCGCAGGTTGATCCTCGATGTTCCGTCACCTGGATTGTTCGAGGTACGACCGAAGTCCGGCGTCACCTGCGGCATCTGGTTGAGCATCTCCTCGAGCGTCGGCTGACCCGAGTTCTCGATGGTCGCTCGATCGACGGTCGTGATCGGGCTCGGTGCCGTGGTGTCGCGGCGCACAATCCTGGAGCCCGTGACAACGATTTCTTGCACCGCGTCGTCTTCGGATTCCTGTGCCCACAACTGGCAGGGTGCAAGAACCGTCGCAACGGCGCTTGCCAACACACTGCGCCGCGCCAGCGACCTCGTGGACTCACGAATTCGCATTTGCCCCCCCATACTTTGTTGTTAACAGAAATTATAGACCAGATGGCTCGAAAGAGGATCTGTTCTTATGGAAAGAACAACTGTTTTTCAACGACTTACGCCGCGCGACAACTACTTATTCTCCCTTGCAATGACGGTGCGTAGTTCGTAGGCGGAGTAATGCGCACCTGACAAGGACGACATTGAGCGACGGAGTCAAAAGCGACCACCTCGTCGATATCGACACGAGCGAACCCGTCTGGGAGCGCTTCTTTACGATTGCACCGCTCGTACTCGTAGGCACGATGGACGAGGACGGTTCACTGGATCTCGCGCCGAAACACATGGTCACGCCGATGGGCTGGCAGAATTACTTCGGCTTCGTTTGTGCGCCCAGCCACGCAACTTGCAGCAACATCGTTCGCACCGGCGAGTTCACCGTCAGTTATCCAAAGCCGTCGCAGATTCTCTACACGAGTCTTGCCGCATCTCCGCGCATTGACGGCAGAAAGCCGATCCTTGACTACTTCAATACTTTCCCAGCGAAAAAAATTGACGGCACGTTCATCAGTGACGCGTACCTGTATTTCGAGTGCAAGCACTTCAAGACCGTAACCGGTTTCGGCGAAAATTGCCTGATCACGGGCGAGATCATCGCAGCCTACGCGGAATCGTCATTCATTCGTGCATCGGAGCACGACAGTCAGGAAGTTATCCATGACTCGCCGCTGTTCGCGTATCTGGCCCCCGGTCGATTCGCGACTGTCGATCGTTCCAACGCTTTCCCGTTTCCCGCCGAAATGAAAAAGTGATGGCGAAATGTCCGGTGCCGTTGTAGATCAGGTACGAAAATTCATCAACGAACAGAATGACTCGCTGATAACGCTGTCGAAACAGCTGGTCGAAGCGGAGTCCCCGTCCTCATTGCCGGAGTGCCACGATAGCGTACGACGCATCCTCTCGGTGGCCCTCATGGATATCGGCTACGAAGTAAGGGAAGCCGGTGTCACCGGTGGACCGCAGCATGTTTATGCCCGACCTGCCGAACGCCGTCGGGGAGAGAACAACCAACTGCTCATTGGGCACTACGACACCGTATGGCCAGTCGGCACACTCGAGAGTCGGCCGTTCACCGTAGATGGCAACACCATTCACGGTCCTGGCGTGTTCGACATGAAAGGCGGGCTCGCACAGATGATTTTAGCGCTGCGAGCCATTCGCGAGCTGAACCTTGACCCACCGCTCACGCCCGTCGTGTTCATCAATGCCGACGAAGAAATCGGTAGTCGCTCGTCGAGTACCTACGTTCGAATGCTCGCGCGTCGTGCCGAGCGTGCCTTCGTACTCGAGCCCGCGATGGGCGCAGATGGCGACATCAAGACCGAGCGCAAGGGAATCGGCAAGTTCACAATTACCGTACACGGCAAGGCGGCGCATGCGGGCCTCGATCCGGAAGGGGGCGCAAGCGCCATACTCGAGTTATCCCATGTCATTCAAACACTGTTCGCGATGAACAATCCGGACGAGGGAATCACGGTAAATGTCGGCACGATCGATGGTGGTATCCAGCCCAACGTTATTGCGCCGCACGGTACGGCAGTCGTCGACGTAAGGGTTCCGACGGCCGCGTCCGGTAGTGCGATCGAGAAAGCGATTCACGGCATCGAGCCGACGACTCCCGGAGTGCGACTACACATCGAGGGGCGCATCGGCAGGCCGTCGATGGAAGCGACGCCACGTAACGTAGCTCTTTGGAATCAGGCGCAGTCACTCGGCAATGCGCTCGGACTCGAGCTGCGCTCCGCCTGTGCCGGTGGCGGATCGGACGGCAATACGACCAGTCAATACACGGCCACACTCGACGGACTGGGGCCCGTCGGTGACGGCGCACACGCCGAACATGAATTCCTGTACATCGACAAGACACTGGAGCGCACCGCACTGCTGACCTTGTTGTTATTGTCGCCGCAGACAGAGGACGCGTAATGAGCAGGAAGATCCTCGGCTCACTCGCGCGAATCACCGACTTCCATCAGCAACCTTACGAAGTTCACGCACTCAATCGGTCCGTGTGGGCAAACGGCGACTATGTCGAAGGTGAAATCACAGGTGCGCGGTCAGAGCTTTACAACGTCGAATGCACGACGGGAGAAATGATCCCGGTCGAGGCCGGCGACAGAATCATCGGGGCCTTCGGACACCGCGCGGCAACGCTCGAAGGTGCCGGCAGCTGGATGGAAATCGATGGTGGTGAGATGCACGCGATGACTGGAGCAGGTCTGTTCGGGCGTTTCACATCGTACTCGAAACTGCTGCCGCGGCCCATGTCATTGAGATACGTCGGGCACGTTACACGTAACGGCAACAAAATATGCATGAGTGACTTCGCGCTGCAAGCCGACGCCAGAACATTCGACGTGCCGACAATATTGCTGGTAGGAACCTCGATGTCGGCAGGCAAGACGATGACCGGAAAGTTCGCCTGCCAGGTGCTGTCCGATCTCGGCTACAAAGTCATAGGCTCGAAGCTCACCGGGGCAGGACGCTATCGTGACATTTTGAGATTCCGGGACCATGGCGCAGCGGAGATCTATGACTTTGTCGATGCCGGCTTGCCGTCGACGGTCGTCCCGGACAAGGAATTCCGGACGGCCATTCGACCTCTGCTCAGCTTCATCGCCGGGCGCAGCGCCGATTTTCTTGTTGTTGAAGCGGGCGCATCACCGCTCGAACCATACAACGGCGCTGCGGCAATCGAGGAACTCGGCGACAACGTACACTGCCTCATCCTCTGCGCATCGGACCCTTACGCCGTTGTCGGCGTGCAGCAGGCCTACGGCCTGCAACCGGACCTGGTCGCCGGACCTGCGACCAATACATCTGCCGCGCTCGATCTCGTGGACAAACTGACCGGCTTATCCGGTATCAACGTCATTGATCCTGACACGTTACCGGAATTCAGGGAGTTCCTGATTCGTACTTTAAGTCTCGACGCGCAGCTCAGAGCCCTGCCCGAGACGCCGGCTGCTTGAGATAGGACAGGTTTGCCGTGTCGAAGCGCCGCAAATCGCGTCCCAGCAACAGCTGCAGCTCGGCCGGTTCAGCGATGTTGCCCTCCGCAAGCATGGTCAGCTGATCGCGTGTAACCGGGAAGAACGGCAGCCAGTCGAACAGCGTCGCGCCCAGCTTCATGAATCCGATCGGCATCGGCAGGATGATTTTTCTCCGCCCAACCGCAGCCGCGATACGGCGCAGCATCTCCGTCCACGACAGTGTTTCGGGGCCGCCCAGCTCACAGGTCTTGCCGATGGTGTCGCTGTCGCCTAGTGAGAGGATGAAAGCGTCGGCGACATCTTGTACGTTCACCGGCGACATGAGTACCTCGCCTTGCGCCGGATTCCAGCCAGTATGAAATCCGACGGCCGGCACCGGCACACGAATCATGTCGCGATAGAGCTGGGTCGCTATTTCCATTGTTCCGCGCGGATCCCCGAAGATCACCGATGGTCGCAAGATCGTGTAGTCCAGTCCGCTAACCTCGAGGTACTCCTCGGCGCGCAATTTGGTCTCCTGGTAGGGCGTACCCGGCTGCCGGACACCGTTGGCGCTCATCATCACGAATCGCGAAACATCGGCCTCTTTTGCCGCGTCGATGACTCGAACGGCTCCCCTGTAGTGCATCTCCTCGAACGTGATGCCGCGGCGACGATTCTCCCGCAGGATGCCGACGTTGTAGATCACGGCACCGCAACCATCGAGCACCGTCCTGATAGCCCCGGTGGCCGCCAGATCGCCGACTGTAATCCGGCATGCGTCGGCACGTCGAACCTTGTGCTCACTGCCTGGCCGGACCAGCAGCGACGGCTCATGCCCTGCCTCGAGCAGAGCATCAACGAGGTAACCCCCGACAAATCCGCTTCCACCTATGACTGCAACACGCACGCCGTATTCCTGCCCATTTGCACAAATTGCGATTTTCGCATGACTTGAGTCACCTGTTTGTCACAGAATGTACCCCTGCATCGAATAATGACAACCATGGCAGATCCCTCGGAACGTATTAGCCAGCTGAAGATCGATCGCAGCGCGCCCGCCGAGACGAGCCGCGGCTGGTTGCTTGCGGCGATCGGCTTTGTCCTCGTCGCCGGCATCGTGCTGTGGTGGGCGTTTCTCCGGCCTGGAACGGCCGCCGTTCTCGTCGAAACTGACGTCGCGCGCAAGCCGCCGAGCGTCGCGGCGGCCAGCAGCGTGCTCGACGCCTCCGGCTACGTCGTCGCCCGGCGTCAGGCCACCGTCTCCTCGAAAGTCACAGGGAAAGTCCTCGAGGTGTACATCGAAGAAGGCATGCGAGTCGAGAAAGACCAGGTCGTCGCCACCCTCGATGACACGACGCAGCAGGCGCTGCTGGCGCTTGCCGTCGCGCAGGCTGACTCGGCACGAGCATCACTGGCCGAGATCGAGGCGCAGTTACGCAATGCACGTCTGGAGCGCAATCGGCTGCGGGATCTTGCGGAGCGAGACCTCGCCAGCAAATCGAGTCTCGATACGGCGGAGGCCGTCTACGATGAGCTCGCCGCCCGGCTCGGGACCGGCGGCGAGAATGTCGACGTGGCACTCAGCAACGTCGCGGTGGCGGAGGATTCGTTGTCCAATATGACGATCAAGGCACCGTTCGCCGGCATAGTCGTCTCCAAGAACGCGCAACCCGGTGAAATGATCTCGCCAATCTCGGCGGGCGGTGGCTTCACGCGCACGGGCATCTGTACGATTATCGACACCGACTCGCTCGAGATCGAAGTCGACGTAAACGAGTCTTATATACAGAGAGTCAAAGCAGGACAGCGCGTGTCGGCGGTACTCGACGCCTACCCGAGCTGGCGCATACGGGCCGAAGTCATTGCAATTGTGCCAACGGCCGACCGGCAAAAAGCGACAGTGCGTGTACGAATCGGCTTTCTCGAGCGTGACGAGCGCGTGCTGCGCGACATGGGCGTGAAGGTATCGTTTCTCGGTGCCGATGCGCAGCAAGATTCAGCAACGGAAATCCAGGGCGTCATGATTGCTGGCGAAGCGCTGCGCTCTGATGCGAGCGGCGATTTCGTCTGGCTGGTTCGTGGCGGCAGCGTCGAAAGGCGTTCAATCGTACTCGGCGGCCCTCGCGACCGGCCGCAGATCCTTGTTACGAGCGGCCTGGTTACAGGAGACACGATCGTGCGGACGGCCGACGGTCCGCTCAGTGGCGGACAGAAAATAAAGACCAATTAGAAGGAAGCGACAATGACAGACATACTGGCCCGGCTCGAAGGCGTCAGCCGCACGTATCAAAAGGGCAAGGAGAGAGTCGAAGTCCTGCATAACCTGGATCTGCAAATCCCGCAGGGGGACTTCATCGCGATCATGGGCCCGTCGGGCTCCGGCAAGACGACGCTTCTCAACCTGATCGGCGGACTCGACCGGCCGACAGCCGGCACGATCAATGTCGGCGGCGCCGAACTGACATCCATGTCCAATAGTAAGGTGTCTCACTGGCGCTCTACGCACATCGGCTTCATTTTCCAGTTTTACAACCTGTTGCCGGTGCTGACTGCACAGAAGAACGTCGAGTTGCCGCTATTGCTGACGAGTTTCAATGCAAAGGAGCGCGCGGAACGTGCTGCGATCGCGCTCGACATCGTCGGCCTTGCCGATCGCGCGCGACACTATCCGCGTGAATTGTCAGGCGGCGAGGAACAACGAGTTGCGATCGCAAGGGCGATCGTCTCGGACCCGTCGTTGTTGCTTTGTGATGAACCGACCGGTGACCTTGACCGCGAGACGGCCGACGAGATTCTTCGGCTGATGCAAATTCTCAATCGCGAGCACGGCAAGACCATCATCATGGTCACGCACGATGCCCAGGCGGCCGAGTTTGCGAACAGGACCCTGCATTGCGATAAGGGTACGCTCGAGGCGAGGGAGGCGGCGTGAAATACTTCGGCCTCGTCTGGAGGAATGCCTGGCGCAAAAAGATTCGCACGTCGCTGACAATTCTGTCGGTGTTCGTGGCTTTCCTGCTATTTGCGCTGCTGTCGGCGTTTGGGCATGCATTCAAGTACGGCGTCGAAGCGGCCGATGCAGAGCGGCTGATCATTATCGACAAAATATCACTGATCAATTTGCTGCCGATCGCCTACCAGAATCGAATCAAAGCGACAGAAGGCGTACACAGCGTCACGCACTCGACCTGGTTCGGTGGCTACTACCAGGAACCCCGTAACCAGTTCCCACAATTCCCGGTCGATCCACACGAGTATTTTGCGATGTACCCCGAGTTCAAGATGCCCGAAGAACAGTTCGAGGCCTGGGTGAAGAATCGCACGGGAGCGGTGGTAGGCCGGGAACTCGCCGATTCATTCGGCTGGGAAGTCGGTGACCGGATTCCAATCCAGGCGACGATCTGGACCAAGGCAGATGGCGGACGCACCTGGGAGTTCGACATCGAAGGTATTTTTGCATCCGACGACCCGCGCGGCAGTTCGGCGCTGTTTCTATTCCAGTACGATTACTTCGATGAAGCGCGTGCGTTCGGTCAAGGACTCGTCGGCTGGTACATATTGCGAGTCGAACGCGGCGCGGACCCGGTGCAGGTGCAGAACGCGATCGATACGCAGTTCGAGAATTCGCGCAACCAGACTGAGACGAGTACCGAAGCCGCATTCGCACAGTCTTTCGCGAAGCAGTTCGGCAACATTGCTCTTATCGTGACGCTGATTCTCGGCGCGGTGTTCTTTACCCTGCTGCTGGTATCGGGAAACACCATGTCGCAGTCAGTGCGCGAGCGCATTTCGGAACTTGCAGTCCTCAAGACCCTGGGATTCGGTGACCGCACCGTGCTTGGCATCGTGCTCTCGGAATCGATCCTGATCATGCTCATCGGTGGCTTGCTCGGCATCGGCGTCGGCTGGTTCGTGACTCGGGGGATCGCGGTTGCGGCGGGCGCATTTCTGCCCGGTGTTTATTTTTCGCCGACGGCGATCTTGGCGAGCATCGCATTGATGGTCGGCGCCGGGGTCGCTGCTGGCATTTTCCCGGCCTTGCAGGCGATGCGTCTGTCAATCATCGACGCGCTGGCGCGAGCCTAGGAGTCGACGATGCGTGGACTAAATCAGATTATCGCGGTAACGCTGCTCAATTTGAGGAACCTGCCGCAACGTGTGGGCTCCTCGGTTGTAGCTGTCGTCGGCGTGGCCGCTGTCGTACTTGTGTTCGCAGCCGTGCTATCCATGTCCAAAGGATTTGAACGTACGATGATCTCGGCGGGGTCGGAGGACACCGCTATCATCATACGTAGCGGATCCACGTCGGAGATGAGCAGCGGACTCAGCAATGAGCAGACACTGATCGTCGCCAACGCGCCTGGTGTGTTGAAAGACGGTGATACGCCGATCGTCTCGGCCGAGCTTTACGTCATCGTCGATGTGAAGAAGAAATCGAACAATATCGACGCCAATGTGCCGTTTCGCGGCGTTCAGGCCAGCGCCTTTGACGTGCGCCGGAACGTGGAAATATCCGAAGGCCGCATGTTTGAAACAGGTAAGAACGAGATCCTGGTCGGCCGCGCCGCGCAGACGGAGTTTCAGGGACTCGATGTCGGTTCGACGATTCAATTCGGCCAGACCGAGTGGGCAATCGTTGGCACATTCGAGGCGGGAGGCAGCGTATCCGAGTCGGAGTTGTGGACGGACGTTCGCGTCTTGCAGGGTGCGTACCGGCGAGGCAACTCGTTCCAGACCGTGCGCGTGAAACTCGAAAGCCCCGAGAGCCTCGAAATACTCGAGGCGAACCTCAAGGACGACCCACGTATCGATCCGGACGTCATGAGTGAGCGCGAGTTCTACTCGTCACAAGCGCAACAGCTGACGCAGTTCATCAAGCTTGTCGGCTATCCGCTGACCATCCTGATGTCGATCGGCGCCATATTCGGCGCGCTGAACTCAATGTATTCGTCCGTGACCGTGCGCGGCAAGGAGATCGCGACGTTGAGGGCGCTGGGCTTCGGCCCCATACCGGTCGTCGTGTCAACCATTGTCGAGTCGACATTGCTCGCGCTGATCGGCGGGCTGCTGGGCGGCGCACTCGCATTTCTCGTGTTCAATGGTTTCCAGGTGTCGACGCTCAACGGCGCCAGCTTCAGCCAGGTCGTGTTCGACTTCGCCGTAACACCCGACCTTCTTGCCGACGGCATGCGCGTCGCGATGATCATCGGTGTCATCGGCGGATTTTTCCCGGCAATTCGCGCAGCTCGATTGCCGGTAGCCCAGGCCTTGCGCGAACTCTAGAAAAGTAGGGTCGAACCGCACTTTTCCGTTGGAGCGGTCCTGGGACCGCGACCGGGAACGCGCTGATAATTACCACGTTG
>DAOWGY010000191.1 GCA_030641695.1 Gammaproteobacteria bacterium | reverse complement strand
GGCCTGCGTCCTGGTCTTGCGTCGTCCGTCCCTGCACCTGCCACTTCTCTCGACGAGGAAAAGGACGCGTCTGGTACGCTCGGCGAGGCCGATCGCGCGAGACGACCGGCGGCGGAGGAAGAAGAGTTCGTCGCCGCGGGCAGGGAATACTCTCAACAGGTATTCGACGATTTGAATGAACGCCAGAACATTATCGGCAAGGTCAGCGATCTGAAGCTCGATGCCGATCTGCAACAGAAAAGCGAGGAGCTCGAGCGAGAAGGCGCAAAAGAGCAAGTCAGCGACACGGCGTTTGCCTCCTCCCCGGGCCGCTTCAAGCGCACGGAACAAATCGCCCTACCGGAGCCCGTGCGGCTCGATGGCAACTTACCGGCAAGCAACGTTGCGGGGCTGACGGACCTGCGCATCAGCACTTTCGAAAGCGAAATCGATCCCGTCGAACTGAAACTTCTCGACAGCGGCCATTTCGTTCTGTTCCGCAAGGTCTGGCGCGATGGTGAACGCTACATACAGGGCCTGCTTCTGAACCAGGAAGCCTTCATTCAGGACACCATCGGCGCGAGTTTCAGGGAGACGGCGCTATCCACCATGTCGAACCTGATCGTCGTGTACGAGGACGATGTGATTCGTGCGTTCAGCGGGCGCGACAATGCGGGTTATTCCAGCGGCCGTGAAGTGTTTGACGGGACGCTGCTGTATCGCAACCGGCTGACGGCGCCCCTCAATAGCCTGGAACTCATTTTCAGTATCAATCGTCTGCCGCCGGGCGCTGGCGCCGGTGTTCTTGCCTGGGTCACGTTGGTTCTGGCGGTGGTTTTTGTCGGGGGCTTCGTCGTCCTGTACCGCCTTGGATTGAGTCAGATCAACCTCGCCCGGCAGCAGCAGGATTTCGTATCGGCGGTCAGCCACGAACTCAAAACGCCGCTGACGTCCATCCGCATGTACGGTGAAATGCTCAAGGAAGGCTGGGCCGACGAGGAAAAACGCCAGAGCTACTACGAATTCATCCACGACGAGTCAGAGCGCCTGTCGAAACTCATCGCCAACGTCCTGCAGCTTGCCAAGATCACGAGAAACGACCCGCAGTTCGACCTGAAACCCGTCAACGTGGGTGAACTGGTGAGCAATATTCAGTCCAAGATCTCAAACCAGGTAGAACGGGCCGGTTTCGAGCTTCATGTCACGAGGGACGATGACGTGGACCAGGCCACGATCAACATGGACGAAGATTGCTTCGCGCAGATCATCATCAATCTCGTGGACAACGCGATCAAATTCTCCAGGGATGCGGAAAATAAAGTCATCGAGGTCAGCGGCAGGCTGACCGGCGACAATCACATCGTGTTCTCAGTCCGCGACTACGGACCCGGCATCCCAAGGGACCAGATGAAAAAGATTTTTCAATTGTTCTACCGCTCGGAGTCTGAACTGACACGAGAGACCGTTGGCACCGGTATTGGCCTCGCCATCGTGCATCAACTCGCTCTGGCGATGAATGGCAGCGTGGATCTCGTCAACGCCGAGCCGGGCGCGGAATTTCGGGTTAAATTTCCGGCTGTTGTTGCCGAGGGTCGGACCTCGGTAACTGGCTGACCGACATCGATATTTTCTCTTTTTTTCGTCGATATTCGATGTTATTCGCCGGTTTTGACACTCAAAAAGCGAATTAGTCCTTGGGTATGGCGTCGTTCTACTGTGCCGCTTAACCGGGCAATTTCGCGCCCGAAAACGTGAATTAACGAGTCTACGCCGGTGTAAACATGTCAGTCGGCGTACAAAATCAGTCGCTTACGGAGGTCCGACCCCCAGAGTCGCTTATTGTTGAACCGTCGTAGCTGGTCCGCGAAACGCTTCTGCCTGGCTTGCGACCTGCGCCGGATCTTCGATCGGCAATGAGCACATGTCCGGGTTGCAGATGTACATCACTGGTTTGCCGCGGTCCGGGTATCGGCCCGGTTCCTCGTAGTGCAGTAATTTCCTGGGCTCGAACACATCCCGGCCTGCATCGAACAATGCTTTCGCGTTCCGGTGGCTGGTGTCGCCGACGATGGAGAACTCGACATAGGCCGTCGTCACTTTTTCGAGAGCCATCGCGAATTCGCCGGTGATTTTTCCTTCCCGGCGAATCATTGACGGGACGGCGACCGCTCGGATCGTCGTCGCCGGTACGTCCTTGTAAGCATCATCTTTTGTGTAGATCCAGAGATCGTAGTAGAAACTCGCCGCGGTACCGTTCGCCTCCAGGGGCTTTCTGGGCGCGATGATCGTGGCTGTTGCATCCGGGACCGTGGCGAAAAAGCCGCCCAGTTCCTTATCCTGAAGTGCGACCAGGGTTGCTTTGCCGATACTATCGGCCGCTTCCAGCCACTGATCCTCGCCGGTGGCTCGATAGAGCGACAGCAATGCCGTGCCGAACCAGGCCTGCGCGCTCAGGAAAGGTCTTTCTTCAGTGACGAGGGCCCGCATGCGGGCGTCCTTGTCGGCCTCGTCATTGCTCAGCGCCTGAATCACCCAGCCGTCGTCATGCAGGCGATCATCGAGAATCGATTGAGCCGCTTTCTTTGCGGTTTCGAGGTAGTCACTGTTGCCCGTTGCCTCGTAGGCGAGCACGTAGGCCGTGATGACTTCACCGTTGCGGTCGGTGTAGACGGCATGATCGATGGGCGGTATGCCGAATTCCCGGCGCTCCTTATCGCTCGGCAGCAGCCAGTAGTCGCCTGCTGTCATTCCTTGTGGCAGTGCCGGCGGTTCGCTCTTCTGGTTGGTGTAGAACGTGCCATCCGGCGCCATCCTCCAGTCTTTGAGATAACGGTCGATCTCGCCAATGCCGTCGAGGTACTTGCTATCGTTCGTATGCTGGTAGCCGAGCGCAAACGCGGTGATCGCGTTCGACTGCACGAGGATGCGTTTCTCGGGTATGGCTCTCAGCTTCGCGAATTTGCCCGGTGCCTCCATGTCCTCTGGAAACGCGGCACTGTAGGTACCGCCCCACACGGGATCGATCGGCAACAAGAAACCTGCCGAGCTCTTCAAGGCCAGATCGCGCAGCTCCGAATCGTCATACAGGTGTGCCCGGAGGTACAGATGGCGCAGGCGCGAGCCGCTTTGCTCGCCGCCAATTCCGCTGCGTCCCCAGCCACCGTACTTGCGATTGAGTGAGCGATCGATCTGCGTTCGCAAATCATCGCGAATACGGGTCAGTTCGGTTTCCGCGGGTTTGGGTGGCGCCGCATAAGGTGAGCGTGGGTCAGGCTCGAGTGCGCCGGCCTCGTGTTTCGCGATCAGGTCATTCAGAATCGGCACGAAGTTGCGTGGCAGTCGATTGCCTCGAACAGCCAGCACCTGCGTTGCATCCGGGGCGAGAAAAATAGTCGCCGGCCAGGCCCAGTCCGAGTAGCGATCGCCTATATCCGGGCGCGCTTCGGCATCGACCGCGATTGCGACGAAGTGTTCGTTGATGAGACCAATGACGTCAGGATCCGTGTACGTTATCGCCTCCATTCTCGCGCAAGCCGCACAACCCTCCATACCGACATTGACGACGATGATCCTGTTGTTCGCCTTCGCCGTCTCGAAAGCGTCCAGTTCCCAGTCGTTCCAGTTGATCGACTGAGCCGCACTGGCGCCAGACGCCAAGCAAAGCGCGAGCCCGGTCATCATGATCGCCGCATATTTCATCGTTACTTCCCCGGCCGAGGGTTGCGTGCCTCTACTATTCAGGAGACCCGACTGTGGCGCCAATTATTGCATGCGCGCCTGCAGAGAATTTCGCTCCTGCATCTTATTGTGATGTGCGTTGCATCACAGCGTCCCGGCGGTAACTGTCATATGACTGTGGTGGGCGATCAACTAATTGGCTGACTATGTTCCCGATATCAGGAAGTGACCGTACTCCACGGATGCGTCTTGTGGCGCTTTGTGCTGTGTTCTTGTCTGGTTGTGGTGGCTCGGGAGGTTCGGCCCCTCCAGTTCCGCCGCCACCGCCGC
>DAOWGY010000134.1 GCA_030641695.1 Gammaproteobacteria bacterium | reverse complement strand
GTCGATGATCGACTTTCTGGAGAATGACTGCGGGCAGTTAGGCCTGCAGGCGAAAGCGGCGAACTGAACTGTTGGAGCGCTTCTCGAAGCGCGATCGCGGTTCGAGAAGCGCTCCAACGCTTGCTTATGAAACACACTTGTCACGAAAAAGTGACTCGCGTTTGCTTGACGAGCCAGGAACCCGCACATACACTCGCTAGTAACTCATCGAGACCGGCTGAGGGAAAGGCCCTTTGAAGCCGGGGCAACCTTCAGGACTAACCATCCTGAAAAGGTGCCAACTCCTGCGGAGGTAATGCCTCCGAGAGATGAATGTCTGTGCAGCATGCTGGTTCGATTACGACGGCTGAAGGGCACGACACCGCTCCCTTGCGGGCTTCGCAGGGTTCCGATGAGAAGTTTTGACATTGGAACGTTCAGCGGAGACCGAAAATGACCTCTCAACCATCCACGGCAACTCGTGCAGTGCGCGCGGCCATTGAGTCCGACACGCAACACGGTGCCGTCGTACCGCCGTTACACCTGTCGTCGAACTTCGCTTTCGCCGGTTTCGGCGAAAAGCGTCAATACGACTACACACGCTCCGGCAATCCCACCCGGGATGCACTCGCCGGGGCCCTCATGGCGTTGGAAGGCGGCGCCGGTGCCATCGTGACGTCCTCAGGTATGGCGGCGCTGAATGTGCTCGTGCAACTGCTGCAACCAGGCGATGTTTTCGTGGTGCCGCACGATTGCTATGGCGGCACGTACCGCCTCTATGAGTCACTCGCGAAGAAAGGCCATTTCGAGGTGCTGTTCATCGATCAAACGGACGATGATGCGCTTGCAGGTGCCCTGGCACGTAAGCCAAGAATCATCCTGACGGAAACGCCCTCGAATCCACTGCTACGAATTGTCGATATCGAAAAGGTGGCGGCCCTCGCAAAAGAATGCGGCGCCCTGTATGCCGTCGATAACACCTTCCTGTCACCGGCACTGCAACAACCACTTTCACTGGGAGCGGATCTGGTCATTCATTCGACCACAAAGTACATCAACGGTCATAGCGACGTAGTCGGCGGCGCAATCATCGCGGCGACAGAGGAACTGGCTGAGACCGTGGCCTGGTGGGCGAACTGTATCGGCGCGACAGGCGCACCCTTTGACAGCTTCCTGACCCTGCGGGGCATACGGACGCTAAACGTTCGCATGCGTCAACACGAAGAAACGGCATCGCTGCTGGCACGCGTGCTCGATGAACAGGAACTCGTCACGCAGGTCTACTACCCGGGACTCGAGACCCATCCGGGACACGAAATTGCACGGCGGCAGCAAAGCGGCTTCGGCGGGATGATCAGCTTCGAGATCGATGGTGGCGAGACAGCGGTTCGTACGTTTATCGATCACCTGCAACATTTCTCGCTCGCAGAATCCCTGGGTGGCGTCGAGAGTCTCGTTTGCCATCCGCCATCGATGACGCACGCAGCGGTCAGTGACGAGGCACTTGCTGTGGCCGGCATCAGTCAGAGTCTGATTCGACTCTCCGTGGGTCTCGAGGGCAGCGAAGACCTGATCGCGGACGTGCTGGCCGGACTCGAGGCTGCCGGCAGAGCCACATCCCTCAAACCGGTCGCCGCCTGCAGATAGGTAGCCGTGAGCCACCCGTACCGGCAGTGTCAGGTCGCATAAGGAGCGACAGTAATCAGCGAGTAGCGGCTATAAGAGCTGTCAATATTTTGGCGATCTTAAGCCCATCAGAAAATACAAATAAAGTTGTGGTTTGACATCGCCTGCCAATCGCAGCATTTCTGACTCCACCAGGATCAAGATGTCACATCCTTTTGATGCCGCCACCGCTTGAGCATGAATCCAGCGTGGTTCATTGGCCACATACGGGAACGTATGGGAACGGACAGTACTGGTACTGATTAGTTGGAATGGGCCTGCCTGTTCAATTGCATATTCTGTTATGGCATTTAGACCCTGATCCGCGGACAACTTTTCAGCATCTACAACTACTACAGTTTTTGGATCAACTGATGGGCCGCAACTCGGTGGTTCGTTGGAAGGCGCCGAAACAGAACAGCCGCAAACAAAGAGGAAAAACAATAAGCCGGGCAACGTACGGTGTCGCATTTAAGTCGCTCCTTCGAGATCTTCGTGACCTCTCATTGAGAGTTTGGCAAATTTTCCCGTCGTTCGATAAGCGCTCCCTTCGGGTCAATTCCCGCCTGTCGCGATTTTATCAGTTGGCCGACCGGCAGTGGCTCGCCGATCCCGTTCTCGATGAGGACGACCTTGTCGCTGTCGCAGGCAGGGCCTTCAAGGCGTGCGCCACACGGACATTAATTATTAATCAGTTACTTAACTCGCCGATAATCGCCGCGGTCATCTCAATCGTCGACAACACGTCCTCTCCGGTGGTAGCAATGTCCGGGGTTCGTGCGCCGCTCGTTATGACTGAGTGCAGGGCGTTCTCCACAGCGTCCGCTTCTTCATCGAGTTCCAGGCTGTGACGCAACAGCATTGCAACGCTTGCAATAGTGCCACAGGGATTTGCGATTCCCTGGCCGGCAATGTCCGGCGCCGATCCGTGAATTGGCTCGTACAGACCTTGCTGCGTTACCCCGAGGGACGCAGACGGCAACATGCCGAGCGAGCCCGCGAGCATCGACGCTTCGTCCGTCAGAATATCCCCGAACATGTTTTCTGTAACGATGACGTCGAAGTCGGCGGGACGGCTCAGCAAGTGCATGGCCGCGGCGTCGACGAGCAGCGTTTCCAGTTCAATCGATGGAAATTCATCGGCCATCAATCGATCCGTTACTTCACGCCATAGTCGCGACGTTTCAAGAACATTGGCCTTGTCGACCGAACACAGCTTGCCGCGACGCTCACCTGCGAGTTGTGCCGCTACACGCACGATGCGCTCGATTTCGTCCTTGTGATAGCTGCACAGGTCGCTCGCCGAGACCTCGTCGCGCGACTTTTCGCCAAAGTAAATACCGCCAGTCAACTCGCGAACGACGATCAGGTCGACGCCCTGCAAAAGCTCCGCCCTGATTGGCGATGCCCCGGCCAGTTCGTCATAGACTGTTACCGGCCGCAGGTTCGCAAACACCCCGAGGAGTGCACGCAGTTCGAGTAGACCCTGTTCCGGCCGTACCGGGGCATTCGGATCAGACCACCTGGGAC
>DAOWGY010000160.1 GCA_030641695.1 Gammaproteobacteria bacterium | reverse complement strand
GAAACGCCCGGTCTCGGCGATCGTATCGACCAAACGCGATCCGACTGGGTGTATCAGTTTGACGATCGCGCGCTCGGCAATCCCGTCGAGGCACGCTGGTTACTCGCTGTCGACGGCGGTGAATTCGATCAACTCACAGGCGCATCGATAACGCCGCGCGCCGTCGTCAAGGCCATTAGGGAGACATTGATATACTTCGCGGCCCATCGCGATGAGATATTCACGTTACCAGCCACCGAGGACAAACAATGACAACCGGCGGCTTCCTCGATCGCATGCAGAGCGGCCTCTGGCTGGAAAACCCGGGGCTCGTGCAGCTGCTCGGGCTGTGCCCATTGCTTGCCGTCACATCGACGTTCGTCAATGGCCTCGGGCTTGGTATCGCAACGCTGGTCGTACTAACCTGCTCGAATGTCCTGGTATCCGCGACGCGCCGCTGGATACGCCAGGAAATACGCATTCCTATCTACATGCTGATCATTGCCAGCCTGGTGACTTGCATCGAACTAATATTCCAGGCGTGGTTTCCGTCGCTCGATCGCTCGCTCGGCATCTTCATCCCGCTGATCGTGACGAATTGCGCGATCGTTGCGCGGGCCGAATTGTTCGCGTCACGCAATACCGTTGTCGCCAGCTTTTTCGACGGTATTGGAATGGGTGCCGGCTTTGCGCTACTGCTGATGGCCATCGGCTTCTTCCGTGAACTCGTCGGCCAGGGTTCGATTCTCGCGAATCTCGACATGATCATTGGCGGCGATCCGATGCGCGGAATCGTCCTCGTAGACGGCGGTTGGCTGCTCGCGGTATTACCGCCCGGCGCATTCTTCAGCCTTGCGCTGGCCGTCGCATTGAAAAATCACTTCGACCGCAAACGGCAGGCGCAAAAGCGCGCATCGATGCCCGGGAGCCTGCGCAAGCAAGGCCGCAGCACGTGAACAAGGACAAACGCAGCGCTATCTACGGCAAGTTGCGCGAGCTCGATCCCGATCCCGACACCGAACTCCGGTACCAGACGCCGTTCGAATTACTCGTCTCCGTCATCCTCTCGGCGCAAGCGACCGACATCAGCGTCAACAAGGCAACCGACAAATTGTACAAAGTCGCGAACACGCCACGGGCGCTGCTTGATCTCGGTGTCGAAGGTCTGAAGGGCTACATCCGAACTATCGGTCTGTTCAACAGCAAGGCGGAGAACATCATCAAGACCTGCCGTATTCTGCTGGACGAACACGACGGCGAAGTACCACGCACACGTGAGCAGCTGGAATCACTGCCCGGTGTCGGTCGCAAAACGGCAAACGTAGTCCTCAATACGGCATTCGGCGAAGCGACGATTGCTGTCGATACGCACATCTTCCGCGTTGCGAATCGCACCGGACTCGCGCCGGGCAAAACGCCGCTCGAGGTCGAAAAGCGTCTCGTCAAGCTGACGCCGGACGAATTCAGGAAAGATGCTCATCACTGGCTGATACTTCACGGTCGCTATGTGTGCAAGGCGCGCAAGCCGCTGTGCGGCGAGTGCCCGATCATCGAGTGGTGCGAATATCGCATGAAGGCGTTGTCGTGATTTTCGGTGAGGACAGGCATGAGCTTCGCAAGATGTATGCGGACGCCTGGCGGAAGCACATGGACGGCGCACCGTTGTCGCCGCTCGAAGCGCAAATTGCAGCCGTGGTCGAGCAGCACCCCGAGTACCACGCTACCGTGACGGGCGATGACCTCGACCAGGACTACACACCCGATGGCGGCAAGACCAATCCGTTCTTGCATATGGGCCTGCACCTCGGCATCCGCGAGCAGGTAGTAAGCAATCGGCCGCGCGGAATTGCGGCACTTTATGAGAAAATCTCGGCGCAGGCCGGTGACCCGCATGCGGCGGAGCATCAGATGATCGAGTGTCTTGCGGAAACACTGTGGGAGGCGCAGAGCCACAATGGCGCACCCGATGAGGCTGTTTATCTGGATCGTCTGCGGCGCCTGTAAGGGCTTGTAATAAATCAGGCACAGCACTGGTCTGTTGTCGTAATCGCGCAGGTGGAAGAAATGAGCGAAAACCCTTCTCAGTACCCGGTGAGCGGTGCAGGCCTCGGCCTGCGCCGCCCGCTTGCCGACAAGCTAATGGCGGACCCGCCCTCCGAGATCGATTTCATGGAGGTCGCGCCGGAGAACTGGATTCACGTGGGCGGCGCCCTGGGCAAGAAGTTTCGCTTCTTTACTGAGCGCTATCCGTTCGTCATTCACGGCCTGTCGCTTTCGATAGGAGCACCTTCACCACTCAACGAGCAGCTCGTCCTCGATATCAAGGAATTCATGGCCGAACACGGCATCCTCATGTATTCCGAGCACCTGAGCTACTGCGGTGACGACGGACAGCTCTACGACCTGATGCCCATTCCGTTTACGGAAGAAGCCGTCAAATACGTCGCCGGTCGCGTGCGTCGTGTGCAGGACATACTCGAGCAACGCATTGCGCTCGAAAACGTCTCTTACTACACGCCGACGGATACCTCGATGAGCGAACTCGAATTTATCACCGCCGTGCTCGAGGAAGCCGACTGCGACCTGATGCTCGACATCAACAATATTGTCGTCAACAGCATCAACCACAACTACGACCCGCACGCATTCATGCTGAAGATGCCCGCAGAGCGCATTCGCTACTTTCACCTTGCCGGTCACTATGTGGAAGCCGAAGATCTCCGCATCGATACACACGGTTCGGCCGTGGACAAGCAGGCATGGGATTTACTCGCCGACGCTTACGCCCATTTCGGCCCGGTACCGACCATGCTGGAACGCGACTTCAATTTCCCGCCCATGGAAGAACTACTCGACGAATTGCGGCGCATCAAGGCGCTGCAGCTGCAGGCCGAACAGGCGGAGGTTGCCAATGGTTGATCGGCCGGACTTCCAGGAGAAGCAGTACGCTTTTGCAGCGCATATTCGCGACCCGGAACACGTGGCGGCGCCCGAAGGCGTCGAAGATCGTCGTATGGCGATCTATCGGGAACTGTTCTTCAATAACCTGAAAAACCTGCTGTCGAGTACTTTCCCGGTTCTAAAAAAGCTTCACAGCGACGACAAGTGGCGTAGCCTCATTCGCAAATTCATGCAACACCACCAGGCTCAAACGCCCTATTTTCTGGAGTTGCCCGCTGAATTCCTCAATTTCCTGCAGAACGAGTATGAGCCCGAGATCGATGACTTCCCGTTCCTGCTCGAACTCGCACATTACGAGTACATCGAGCTTGCATTGTCGATTTCCGAGGAAGCCAACAACATGGAGGGCATCGACCCTGACGGCGATTTCCTTGCCGGGTTACCCGTGAAGTCAGTGCTGACCTGGGTGTATGCGTATCAGTACCCGGTGCACCGGATCTCCGCTGAATTCCTGCCGGAGTCACCGCAGGACCAACCCGTGTACCTGGCCGTTTACCGCGGCAGCAACGACAAGGTCGGTTTTCTCGAACTAAATCCCGTCACCGCCGGCCTGTTGAACGCTATCGATGAAAACGAGGCCGGCAAAACCGGCGAGGCCTTGTTGCGGGGACTTGCAGCGGACACCAACTACGTCAACGTCGACGCCTTTATCCAGCACGGACTGGCGGCGTTGGAAGAAATGCGATCACTGGAAATTCTCACCGGCACTCGTGTGGCCGGTACAAGGAGCTGATTGATGAACAAGCTGAAAGCTTTGTGGAAGGCCGTTGTGGACATCCTGAATCCGGCCGGCGACTGGGTGGCCTTGCTGCCGATTCGCCTGCTGATGGCCCACGAGTTCTTCAAAGCCGGACGAATGAAGTTCAACGGCAGCAACTGGTTCGGCAACGTGCAAGATAATTTCCCGTTCCCGTTCAACGTCATCCCTGTCGAAATCAGCTGGTTTATCGCCACCTGGACTGAACTGATTGGCGGCTTTTTCCTGTTTTTCGGCCTGTTCACGCGTTTCTGGGCCTTCAGCCTGATTATCCTGACGATCGTCGCGATCTTCGGCGTTCACTGGCCTGATGACTGGTCGAGTCTTGCCGAACTCTGGAAGGGCTACGCGATCACGGACAAGGGCTTCGGCAATTATCGCGTGCCGCTGTTGTTCCTGGCCATGCTGATGCCGCTGCTGTTTATCGGTGCGGGCAAGCTGAGCCTCGATCACTTGCTGTCGAAAAAACTACGATAATAGACGGCTAGAGCGTGCCCGTTGGAGCGCTTTATGAAGCGCTCCAACATCAGGGAGGGGCAAAATCATGCAGGAATCTTTCGAGGCCACGCTGACCGTTCTGCAGTGGCTGACGACGACTTTCATATTTGCGATTGGCATCGGCCTGCTGGTCATTGCCGGCATGTATATCCGCGACGTCACGCAGACCAAGAGTGCCGTCAGACGCTATTTATCGGTCGTCGGACGTTTTGGTTTCCTGTGCGAGCATCTGTTCTAGTTTTTTCGGCAGTATTTTTT
>DAOWGY010000318.1 GCA_030641695.1 Gammaproteobacteria bacterium | reverse complement strand
TCACCCAGCAGATCGGCGAAGCGCGCATCACCCAGCAGATCCGCGAAGCGCGCATCACCCAGCAGATCCGCGAAGCGCGCATCACCCAGCAGATCCGCGAAGCGCGCATCACCCAGTATTTCTGCGTAGCGCGCATCACCCAGCAGATCCGCGTAGCGCGCATCACCCAGCAGGTCAGCAAACGCGGCAGTTCCCGCAAGCTCTCTGAAGGACTCGTCTTTGATCATCCTGTCGAAAGCATCGGTTTGCATCAACTCCTGGACCGCCTGATCCCCCAGTTGGACGTCATCGGCCGTAAGCGAATCTCCGCGGTAGCGTTCGGCTGGCGCGACTGTGCCGGTAACCTCATCGCCGGCGGGAAAAATACCGCCGAAGTAGACGACCGCAATCAAGACGATTGCTCCGACTATAACGGCGGGAATTGTTTTGTTGCTGGTAGCCATTTTCAGTCCCCTTCCTGCCCGTCTATCGGGCGTTTTTGCTGCCTAACCTATGCGTAGTACACGCCAGGGCAGATAAAGTTGGTCAACCAGGCGTTTTCGCCTAGTCAGACTCCCCATAATTCAGCTGTGCCTCATGGATGAGTTCGCCGCCCACCATGAATCGCAAATTGATCGTTGCGGGCCTCTGGCCCGGGTTGTTGAGATAAACGGCATAGCGTCGCTTGCCGTCCATCTCCAGGGTCACGGCGCCTGAATCTGCGGCGATGCTCGTGCCAGTGCTTTCGAGCTGGGCAAAACCATTGAACCAGATCGACTTGTCGGAGTACTCGGCAAGGATCCGGATCGGCTGTTTCGCGCTGAGATCGAAGTCGACGATAAGAATCGGCCCGGTGCTGCGGAGGGTCACGGTACCGGCGACCTCACTTTTATCGACGGAAATGGTGCCGTGCTCCGGAGCCACGAATTCGGAATTAGCAATGGTGCCGACGAGGCCTGTGACGTCATCGAAGGCATCACGGGATATCTGCCCGGAATCAAGTAGCGCAAGCGTTAGTGCCACGCAGGCCGCGAACATGCCGATGTAGCCGAGCGCGGGACCGGAAAAGATACGCTGCCAAACGCCAGGTGCGGGTCTGGGCGCAGACGTCGCAGGAGCCATATTAAGGAGTATGTGCCTGAGGTGCGGTGGCGAATCGATCTCGGGCATGCCATCGAGAGACTGGCACAGCGTCGCCAGGTCTTCGTACACCGCCCGACCCTCGTCGCTCTCAGCCAGGAACGTCTCAAGCTCTGCCTTGCCAGCCGCATCGATCTCGCCGTCGATGGCGGCCTGGATCAGCTCGAAGTATCTCGGGTCGATAGTCATCTGTGTAATCCGCGTTCTGTCAGGTTTTCCTGCAGCAATTGGCGCGCTGAGTACAGCCTTGATTTGACCTTATTTTCGGGAATTTCGAGGACTTCGCTGATCTCCTGGTAGCTGCATCCAAGAAGATGCTTCAGGACGATGACTGCTCGATATTCCGGACTGATTGTCATTAATGCTGCTTGCATGCCTTCACTCAGTTGTGCGTTGCTCGCCTCTTGCTCGGGGCCGCCCCCTGTATCTGCCGTGTCACCGTCGAGCGCATCCAGCCGGTTCGACTTCTTGAGCCAGTTGATGGATTCATTCAGCGTGATGCGATAAATCCAGCTGAAAAAACGGTACTTCGGATCGTATTGATCGAGGTGCTCAAAGACCTTGAGAAACACCGTCTGCGTGACATCTCGCGCATCGTCCGGACTATTGAGCATCCTGTACGCTGCGTTGAAAACCGGTTTCTCGTATCGGACCAGCAGTGTTTCGAAAGCCTGCCGGTCACCCTTACTGCACCGCTCCATCAGCTTTATGTCGTCTGGCTCATTCATACGTACAGCCGGCCGACAGAAAAGTTGGCCGAGGATCCTCCCTTGTGATCCGGTCGAGATTCAGAGGGTTTCGATCTCGAAGATTGCGGTAAAGCCCGAGTAACGGAAGATGTCGTATATGTGCTTGTTGACATTAATTATTTTCAGAGCCGCACCGCTCTCAGACAATCGTTTTTGTGTTTTCAACAGTATAGCCAACCCGGCGCTGGATATGTATTCCAGATGCTCAAAGTCGGCCGTACAACTGGCGCTCAGATTGCCCATGAAGGCATCAGCCTTGTCACTTTGTGCCGCATCGAGTCGCCCACGGCAAACAATCTCGCCGGTATCCCCAAAGTTGATCTCAAACATCGCTTGACCCTGCCTCCTTGCTGAAGCGGATTCTACTCCGACCGTCCCGGTGGTCGTACTCCAGGCTGTCGACCATATGTTGAATCAAATGCAGGCCGAGCCCGCCCGGCTTGCGCTCCCTGAGTGATGCGCTGGTGTCGACGCCCGGGTCCCTGGTGACGTCGAAGTCCTCGGCATCGTGGTCCGTGATTGTGACCGTGACGCCCTGGCTCACGATTTCCACATCGATACGAATGTCCTGCTGCGCTCCCGGGTTGTAGGTGACCAGGTTGACGAATAACTCTTCCAGGGCCAGGTGAATCGGGAAACGAACCGAGTCATCGATGTCGTTGGCCGACATGACGTCTTCTGCGAACTGGTAGATCTCGCCCAGCTTCTCAACGTCTCGTGTGAATGAGCTCTCCGGCATGGTCCTAGGGCTTCCTCCGGACGAGCACGATCGTGATGTCATCGGCTTGCGGGGCTTTGCCGCCGTGCAGCCGTGCTGCCTGCATGATGGCGGGGACGAGTTCCTCGGCGCTGCCGCCGGGCATGGCGTCTATGACGGATGCGACTCCTTTTTGCCCGAACTGCAAGCCGACCTCGTTCTCGTATTCGTAGATGCCATCCGAGATCAGACCGAGAATATCACCGGGTGCCAGCTTGATTGAAACTGCTTCGCCGAGCTTATCCTGTGCCATGTAGCCAAGCGGAAATGTCGACGGCTCATGCCAGTCGTATGTCTTGCTGGCCGCATGATAATGCATGATAGGTCCCTGGCCCGCCGAGTGAAACCGCACGGTATGGTCCTTCGCGTCGAGCAGTCCGAAAAATGCCGTCACGAAGCGATCGTCGGGAAGATCCTCGACGAGTTGATCGTTGGTGTTGACGAATACGTCGTCGAGGTCGGCGCCAAGGCGAAGAGCGACACGCAGCATCGCGCGAACCTGCGTCGCGCTCAGTGCCGGGCCGATGCCGTGGCCTGTCGCGTCACCCATTAACAGAAAGAGCCGCTTGTCGGAGAGCGGCACCAGGTCGTAGAGATCGCCGCCCGTCTGATCCGTGGGCGAAAACGCGCCGGCGAATCCGTAACCGTCGATATCCGGCATTTCCTTGGGCAAGGTTCCCATCTGGACGTCGCGAGCGACCGTGATCTCGCGATCCAGTCGCTCCGTCGCGATCATCGACTCGATAAGGCTGGCACGGTGCAGGACTACGGCCGCCTGGGCGGCGAGCGCAGTCGCGACGAACTCGTCCTGCTCATCGAAGACGCCATCATTCTTGTTGAGGATCTGCAGAACACCCACCAGCGTGTCCTCGAAACCGATCAGGGGGATCGTCAGCATGCAGCGCGAGCGGTAGCCGGTCTTTTTATCGATGGCACGATTGAAACGCTCGTCTGCATAGCAGTCCGGGACGTTGATGAGTTTGCGCGACATCGCCGACTCGCCGACGATGCCTTTGTCAGCCGGAATACGTATGCTGCCGAGCTTGGTCGCGACACGCACGACCAGTTCGTCCGAATTGTCGTCATAGAGAAAGACCGTGCCACGGTCGGCCTCGAGCACGTCGCGCGCCGCATCGACGACTTCGGTCAACATCGTGTCGAGGTCAAAAGGCGCGCCGAGTTTGCGCGTGACTTCGAGAACGCTCCTGAGCGCCTGCGCTTCGCTGACCTGCCGGCTCACGCCTGTTTATCCCAATCGATCTCGGTCATCGGCAGCCTGACGTACTTGATCTCGATCTCGGAAATTCTCGCGACCATGCGCTCGGCGGTCTCCGGAATTTCGAACGTCGAATGATCGATGGCTCGTTTCGTGACCAGCGTCTCTGCCTTGATCGCGAGATCCTCGCCCAGCTTCGATGCCGTGTTGACCGGATCACCGAAAAAATCGATATCACCGATCAGTAACACCCGTCCGTAGTCGATTCCCACGGACAGGTAAATCTGCTCTGCGATACCAAAGTCTTCGTTGTGCCTGAACAGTTCGGCGTTGACGTCGAAACTCGCCTGTATGGCGTCGTCCGCATGCTCGAAGAATGCGTAACAGTTATCCGCGTCACACTTGATTAACAGGCCATTGTTGGCCGCGATCAGCGGGGCAATGATCTGCCGGGTACGGTGGATCATCTTGAGGAAGTGACAAACACCGATCTTTCTCGACGTACTCGAGAAACTCGCCATATCCGAAATGAAGACGGCGCCCTCGACGCCGTATTGCTCCCAGATGGCCGCCCGTGCTACTTCCATTTCGTCGTGTTCGCGAAGCTCGGCGAAATCGGCGATCAGGCCGTCGAATTCGCGATGTCCCGTCAGTGGGTTCATATGCAGGTCGTCCGCCATGTTCTCCTCAGTGTTTTTGTTGTAACTGGCAGAGCGCCAAGTATATCCCGGATTTAGTTCGATTTTTCTGGCGGCTGCGATAAGGTTCCCGACTAACCCCCCGCGTCCTGCATGCGCCATGCGCGCGGCGTCATGGCGTGTAGTTTCTTGAACGCCTTCACAAACGAAAGCTCGGACTGATAACCGACACGTTCGCCGATGTCGGCGACAGACAGGCTTGTCGTCGTCAATAATTCGCGAGCATTGCGCATTCGCAACCGCGTCAGGTAGTCGAAGAAACTCGTTTGCAGCAGTTCAGTGAACTTGCGCGCGAATCCGGAGCGCGACATAGATGCCGTTTCGGCGGCGCGTTCGATAGTCCAGTCGCTGCCCGGATCCTGATGGATTTGTGTCATTGCGGCCGCAATGCGCTTGTCCCGGAGTGCCGCCACGATGCCGCCACGATCCGACTGCCCGAAATCGATACGCAGTAGTTGTACCAGAAGTACCTCGGTCAGCTTGTTGACCGTCAGCTCACTGCCGGGTGCCCCGGACTTGAACTCGGCGCTGAGGTGCTCGAGCGTGCGAGTCAGCCATGGCCACTCGTCCAGTTCATCACCGTGCAGGATGACGAAACGGGGCAGGGCACGCATCAGCAGGTCGTCCCTGGTGTTTTCGAACCGGCAATAACCGCAGAGCAGCAGCGTCTGCGTGTCACCTGTGTCCTTACTACGCATAACGTGGTCAACACCGGGCGCAAGGAACACGAAATCGCCCGGTACCAGTTCATGCGCGGCACCATCGATCGCGATCTGGCAATGCCCGCGCCGGACGAGATGGAACATCGCGCGTTCCTCGCCCGAGTAGGGCAACTCCCAGGGCGGCACCAGGAAATCGCAGAAGTACACGCTGCCGGTCGCTCGCAGTCCTTTGAGGATGTCGGTCAGGACTTCCATATTCGCTTTGACGTCTCTCTTCTGTAGACGATTGATAGCATAATTTAGCGATATTAGCCATAGATCGTTTATACGAACCGCAGCAGAATACGCCCCACGTAGAAACACATACAGGAGTGAGCGCCATGCAACACACAGAGATCTACTTCAAGAGCTGGTGCCCCTACAGCCGCCGCGCACTGCGGCTCCTGGATCGCAAGGGCGTCAACTACACCGCCATCGACGTGACCGACGACCGCGAGCGTGAGCTCGAGATGCGCGAACGCGCCGGACGTACCTCGGTACCGCAGATTTTCGTCGGCGACCAGCATCTCGGCGGCTATGACGACATTGCTGCGCTCGACAAGGCAGGTGAACTGGATCGGCTGCTCGCCGCTGATCAACAAACCGAGAAGGCCGCCTGACCCGGGGCCGTGCTCATATAAAAGGAGAATAATCATGAATTACGCAAGAAACGTTCTTACGGCTGGCGCACTAGCGCTGCTACTCAGCATGGCCGCGGCCGTCGCCGACAACCATGATCGGCTGGCGAAGTACGCCGACCCGGCGGAGCCGGCATTGCCCGCAACGGACGTCGACATCTCGCTGAGCAACACGGCGCTCGTTATCACGGATCCGCAAATCGATTTCCTGAGCCCCGAAGGCGTGACCTGGGGTGTCGTCGGTGAAAGCGTGACCGAACTCGGCACGGTTGAGAACATCGGTCGCCTGCTCGATACGGCCAAAGCAGAAGGGTTGCCCGTGTATATCTCGCCACATCACTACTATCCGAGCGACCATGGCTGGCACTTCGAAGGCCCGCTGGAGAAGCTGATGCACGCTATCGGCATGTTCGATCGCGAGGGGCCATACACGCTGGAGGGATACGATGGCTCCGGATCGGACTTCATGCCCGAATACAAGGATCAGATACTCGACGGCGAGACGATTATTGCCAGCCCGCACAAGGTCTACGGACCCGAGCAGAATGACCTCGTACTGCAGTTGCGGAAGCGCGGCGTGTCGAAAGTCATTCTCGCCGGCATGTCGGCCAATCTTTGCACCCAGGCCCACTTGTACGAGTTGCTGGAGCAGGGCTTCGAAGTCGCAGTCGTGCGCGACGCGACAGCAGCGGCGAAGCTGCCGGAAGGCGACGGCTACCTGGCGGCGATCACCAACTTTCGCTTCGTTGCGAACGGCCTCTGGTCGACCGACGAAGCGGTGACGAGGATCAAGACAGCGCGATAAATCCAGTCTTCCCCCAAAGACACGCGCATGACTGCCTGGGCGAAAGCCCGGGCTTTTTTTACACCCAAAAACCGGAGATTCGATCGATCAGCCAGTAACTCGCGAGCCCACCGATTATGTAGCTCGCCGGCGTCGTCAACGAGGTCCAATGTACATCCTGACCGTCAGTTTGCAGCACCCGTCTGAGCAGGGGTCGCGCAAGGAAGAAGGCAGCGAGTAAGGCCAGGATGAACAAGATCTGGCCGATCTCGACACCCACATTGAAGAATAAGAGCGCCGTCGGTAGTTCCGTCTGTGGCAAGCCAATGTCACGCAGCACGGCAGCGAAACCAAG
>DAOWGY010000222.1 GCA_030641695.1 Gammaproteobacteria bacterium | reverse complement strand
TCCGGATCGATGTCACTCCCAATGAATTCACCACCTGTATCCTCCGGGAGTGCCACACGAAGGTTGGCGACGGCGAGATTCGTTATATCGCGCTGGACGGACATGTGGTCGCGAACCTTGGTATCAAAGCTGCGGGAAAACACATGAAATCCCGTAGCGGATTCGATGAGCTGAACGACAACTCTGAGGTCATCGCCAATCAGTCTCACGCTGCCTTCGAGGAAGTAAGCGACGCGCAGCCGTCTGCGAACCACGTCTGAGGACGCGTTCTTCGGTAAGGACCAGGAGTCACCGCGCGATGACACGGAAAGTCCGGGAATACGTGCCAGTCGATCGAGGATGTCCTCGCCCAGGCCATCGCTCAATATTTGTGCGGTCTCGTCATTGTTGATGTTTAGAAATTTCAGTACCGCAATGGAATTTGGTCTGACGGGCAACAATGTGTCCTCGTCGGCCGCAACAATCGCTGTTGTCGTCGGCACTGTGAATCCGATCAGAGCCTGATAGCCAGTGGCGCCGATCGCTGCGATACCAAAGGCCACGAGAATCGCAAGGTAGTTCCGTTCGAGGCCTGAAAGCATTTTGCCGGATTGCTTGCCCCGATCGCGCAGCCAGCGTCCGTCACTTTGCTCGAGCAGCCAGGCAAGAATCAGGACGACGGGCATGCCGCCGATGGCTGCATAGGTCACGAACGGCGGAAACCAGGCCGGTAATCCCAGTATGGGTGTGACAGCGTCGGCCACCTGTATCAACAACCAGCTGAAGATGAGATAGGCAAGGCTGGCCTGCACCACACCGCGTCGCATCAACGAGCCGACGACACTGCCATCGGTGCTCCCATCCGGCACTTCACCAGGCTGCGCGGGTTCCGGTTGATCCAGCGGGCGTGGCTCTTCGAGGAGGCGGTAGCCACGCTTCGGCAAGGTCTGAATCAGCTTTGGGTCATCGACATGGTCATCGAGACCGCTTCGCAGTTCACTAATCGTGTGACTGAGTGCCTCATGGCTGCCCTGATCCTGACCCCAGACGGCATGCAGCAGTTCGTCGCGCTCGATCAGCGCGAACGGCCGCTCTGCGAGATACAGCAGCACTTCGATCGCTTTCGGCTGCAAGTGCGCATTGCCACTCGGTCCCGATACCGTTCCGCTGGTTGGCTCGATCAGCAGGTCTCGCAAATAGAACCCTTTCAACAAGCTGTGTTGCATGCGGACGTCCGGGCATCAACGAGGCCATAAGCATAGCATCAGGAGACGCACAACTGACGCAGTTCGGGCGCGCAAGGCGCGCTCCCGGGAGGGCTTCGTTGGAATTTCGTGCCTAGGCTTGCTGCTCGTCGATGACGACCAGAGTTGGGATTTCGCTGTCCTTTATCCGTCGAGCGTCTGCAATTCCTTTCATCCTCGCCGTATCCGCAATATCGGGATCCTCTGTGACCCCGCTCGCGTAGCCGCTTGGCAGGATTAGCTTGATGCGATGGTTTCCGACCATGATGATATCGCTGTCTTGAAGCACCTTGGCATTCACCCGGCGCGAGTTGACATAGGTTCCGTTCCTGCTGTTGAGATCGACAATGATCAAGGCGCCCTTGTCCTGAACCAGGAGTGCATGCTGCCTGCTGACAAAATTACTGTCGATAGTGACGTCACTCAGGTCGGATCGACCAATCAACGCCCTTGAACTCACCAGTTCGATAAATTGCTGGGTCTTTCCATCCAGCGTGACAATGAGCTGCGGCGATTCCTGCTCCGCGGGTAAGCCCACTGCGACCGATTCCGCAGCATCCTTGGATTGCATTCGCAAAGCCGGATGGTCAATCTCCTCCAGCCGAACGGGAAAGTCCTCAGCCTGATCCATGATCGTCATTATGATGTCATCCAGTTTGACCGGCCAGCCGCCGGACGCCGCATGCAACTCGGTGCAGATATCGATTGAAAAAACATTGTCTGGCTGATCGACTCCGTAGGACCGCAATCTGGCATACACGTAGGCCATCGTTTCTTGTACCGTCATCGGTTCCAGCTCGAAATTTCCGATCAGCCGGTCCGTGATCGGGCTCATGCTGGGTGACCCCATGATGCGGTAGAAATAGCGATGGTTGACGAGAATGATGCGCAGTGCGAATCGCTCGTGGACCATTTGCGATGCCAACTTGCAGAGCACGCACAAAGTGCTTGGGTACATATTGTTGATGTTTTGCACGACCAGAACCGGCGCCTGGTGCGATCGTGTTTGTTGCACTACGATTACTCGCAGCATATTCAGCATTTCATCGGACGAATTCAGCTCGACGCTGTAGCCGAATTGCTCGAGTACTTCCGATAAGAATTGACGGGCTTTGAGACGCGTACCGTCGACAATGGCGACGACAGCATTGTCCGGCAATTCCTGCACGAACTGATTGACGACATCGGACTTGCCCGACGAATTGGGTCCATGCAACAAGCCGACGCCTCTATCATCGGCCAGGACATTACCAAGAAATTGCAGCGCCTCTTGCTGCGACCGGTATCGTATCCCAACACTTTCTCTGTGCTTCACGCTCTGCCCAAGATCCAGATGCACACTCTACTCATGAGTGTTTAATTTTTATTTACCCAAGTACTCTCGCGCAATTCAGCGACCGCGTCCAGATGTCGCCAATTGGCAACACTCGCGGTCGGCTTCAAATGGAAAACCGGGGTCGTTTTCGTCTCTGTTTTGCGGTACTTACCCCAGGCACGCTCAGGTGTTTTCAGTACGGAGACGTGATCAGTTTACATAACGTCATCGTTGTTCTGAGATCCGTCGCGCGAAGCAAGCGCCACATGCTTGACGAAATCAAACGCGGACAACATTCCCACCATGGCTTCTTCTTCGACCACGACAAGGTGATGTACCTGTGCTTCGAGCATCTTTTGCGCCGCTTCTTCGATAGAAGCGGCAGGACTGATGGTTATGACGTTCGGGTTCGCAATTTCGTGCACCCTTGCATAGCCAGGATCGTCGCCCGTGGCGTCAAAACGGGTGATATCGGATTTCGAGACGAATCCAACCAGGCGGCCGCTATCGTCAATGAGCGGCGCGCCGCTAATCTTGCGCTTGACGAATATGCCTTCAACCTCAGACACGATTGTGTCGCGATGCATTGTTCGGATGCCCGTTGTCATGATGTCACGTACAACTCGCATCTGGACCTCCTTACTGACTGCTGAAGTAGTCTCTCGTACCGTGTGCTTCTACGGCCTCTCCAATTCTGCGAATCGCCACCGCATACGCCGCGCTTCGCAAACTGAACTTTCGTACCTCGGCGAGATCCCAAACTTCGTTGAATGCTTTGCTCATAACTTCCTGCAACCGAGTGTGTACCTCGTCGAGAGTCCAGCTGAAACCTTGCCGGTTTTGCACCCACTCGAAGTAACTAACGGCAACGCCGCCTGCGTTGGCCAACACGTCCGGAACAACCTCGATACCTTTTTCCTCGATAATCGGATCCGCGTTGCTGAGGATCGGCCCGTTTGCCACTTCGACGATATACCTTGCCTTGATGGCGCCTGCGTTTTTCTCAGTGATCACCCCTTCGAGCGCTGCCGGGATCAGGATATCGACGTCAAGCTCCAATAGCTCGTCATTGCTGATCGCATCGTGTTCCACGATCTCGCAAACTGATTGCTCACAATAAACGGCGCGGACGAGCCGGGTACGCTGTTTTTCTTCATGGATACTGGCTACATCGAAACCTTTTGACGAGTGTATGGCGCCCTTTGAATCACTGAGAGCAACAATTTTGTAGCCAGCATCGTTTAGCAGACGGGCGACGTGATAACCACTGTTGCCGAAGCCTTGCACAGCGACTGTGGTCTTCGCGGGATCGAGGTTTCGTTTTTTCGATAACTCGTGAATACATAAATAGGCGCCGCGGCCGGTCGCATCATCTCTTCCCAGGCTCCCGCCCAGCCGAACCGGCTTGCCGGTAATAACGCCCGGCGCCTTGATGCGCTTGATGGCTTCGTATTCGTCCAGCATCCAGCCCATGATTCGGGCATTGGTATAGACATCCGGTGCGGGTATGTCGACTTGTGGCCCGATAAAGTCCGCCACTGCACGAACATACGCTCGTGACAGGCGCTCCAGCTCCATTGGAGATAGTTCTTTCGGGTCGACGATAACGCCGCCCTTGCCGCCACCGTAAGGCAAGCCGACCACCGCACATTTGATGGTCATCCATAATGCCAGCGCCTGGACCTCCGCCGGAGATACATCGGGGTGGAATCGAATACCGCCTTTGGTGGGGCCCAGCGTATTGTTGTAACGACAGCGATAACCCGTGAAGTATCTTGTCGAGCCGTCATCCATTCGAATCGGCAGTGTCACTCGCAACATGGAGTTCGGATACATCAGCGACTCGATGACGTCCTGAGAGACGCCCGCACTCTCGCCGTACTGTCTCGCCC
>DAOWGY010000265.1 GCA_030641695.1 Gammaproteobacteria bacterium | reverse complement strand
TCACACCCTGGCCGATCTCGGCGGCACGGGCACCGATGACAACGGGATGACCGGGCTCGATGCGAACGAATACCCAGGGAGTGTTCTGCGCGGCCGCTGCTTGCCGTGACCCGCCCGGGGAGCAGGCACTCATCGTGAGTCCGCCAGCGGCGCTCGCACTGACCTGCAGGAACGTACGTCGCGACAGCTTCATGACGTCGCTTCCTTCGCGATCGCGGCGGCCCTTTTTATTGCCTTGCGGATGCGCGGATAGGTGCCGCAGCGACAGATGTTCGTAATCGTCGCGATATCGGTATCGTCCGGTTCCGCCACTCGTGTGAGTAAATCGGCCGCGGCCATGAGCTGACCGGCCTGGCAGTAACCGCATTGCGGCACATCTTCCTCAATCCAGGCCTGCTGCACGGCGTGCAGCGTTTCGCCATCGGCGAGACCCTCGATCGTCGTGATCGAGCGTCCTTCGAGTATTCCAACAGGTGTTCGGCAGGAGCGTGTTGCGCGACCGTCGACGTGGACCGTGCATGCGCCGCAGGAGGCGATGCCGCAGCCGAATTTCGTGCCTCGCAATTCAGCATGATCGCGCAGGTACCAGAGCAACGGCATGTCTTCGGCGCCGTCGAAGCTAACGTCCTTGCCGTTCAATCGAAAACGAACTGCCATTGGTATTCCCCCTGTTGTCAGTATCTGAAAGTGTAGGACAATTTCAGGTTGACGTCGTTGTGTGTGCTCGTGAGTCGGTTCGAGGCGTCGACATTGGCGCCGTGGTTTACGACGAGCATGACTTCTCGTCCGGCCTCCGGTATGTAGCGCAGCCGACTATTGATGCCGACGACGTCGTCAGTATTGTCGTATTGCAGCAGGTTGCTCCAGGACCAGCGCGAGTTAAATGCGATGTCGGCTCGCAGGCTGCCCAGGTGCGATGTGAAGCTTCCCGAGGGCAGCTCGACGTCATTTTCCGTCAACGCGAGGGCGAGCGAAAAATGTGCGGACTGTCGCCACTCGAGTTCGAAATACTTCTCGAGCCGGTCGCCATCGAAGAAACCGCCGTCCTGCACTGAAAGTACGACGCGCAAAGGGCGCCCCATGCCGGACGCGAATTCGGCGCGGTAGCGATCGAACTTGTATCGTCCGACCGGCACGTTGAGCCGGTCGAAAAGGTCGAACGCCTCTTCGACGAACTCCTCATTGCTCTGCCACTCGACGAACATGAAGTCACCGCTGTGTGTCTGGAGACCAACCGGCCTGATGCGTGTCTGTTCCGTCAGGGTTGCGCCGGCCATATCGGTGACGAGATTGAAGTCGATGCGATGATTGATCGATCGCCAGCGACCCTTGTCCGGTCTCGTGCGATATCGGACGCCCGTGCCATATCTGCGAATATCCGTTCGGTTGACGAAGCCGAGCGCTGGATTGAAGTTCTCCTGAATCTCCTCCGCTCGCAGGTAGGCTGAAAGAATGTCGTTCGGCATCTCGAGCAAGGCCCCGTAGGCGCGGTCATTGCTGTCGAGCCCGGTCGTCTTGCTCTGCTGTGCCCACAGGTTGCCTGTCACGATCTGGCCGAAGGGTCCGTTGCTGTTGCGATACAGAAAGTCGGCACCGAGCAGTGAATTGTTGTCGTTCGATCCGGGGTCGCCGTTGGTCGCGATAAAGCCAACGGCTGACTCGCCGAGTACGTTACGCGAGCCGCGGGCGACGAACAGGTCCGTCGCCGCGACGTCTGCGAAAGCATCCTGACGGATCGCGAGTGCGCCAATATTGAAGTCGCCGATGCGCCCGGTCAGTTTCGCGCCGCCGACGATGTCGATCGCTTCTCCGTCCTCGGAGAGGCCGATGCGCCGCGAGAAAAACGGCCGGCCGTTGGCGTCGATGTTGCCGAATTCGAAGATGCCGGCATCCTGCAGGAAGAAGTCGCGCTTCTCGGGGAAGAACAGGGAGAAGCGATCGAGCGCGACCTGCCGCTCATCGACCTCGGCGGTCGAGAAGTCCGTGTTCAGCGTAAACGTCGCTGTTAGCGACGGTGTGATGCGATAGCGGAGGTCGAGCGAAGGGTCGAAGCTGTTCTTGCTGTCGCCGAGTTCGAGGTCTCTTTCCTGTCGCAGATTGATCGACGGCACGATGTCGAGTCCGAGACCCTGCTCGATGTCGTTAATGCCGCTGACCTCGCCCGAGTACGCGGGCCAGTCCTGGCGGTCGTGCGACGACCACAGGGCGAATTCCTGTTTGCGCACGATGCCGCGGCCGAAGTTGATGCCCCAGGTGTCGGATTCGGGTGAGAACGAGATCGACTTGAACGGAATCGCGATCTCGGTCGCCCAGCCGTCCGCGTGAATGGCTGACTCGGCGTACCAGATCGTTGCCCACTCTTCGATGAATCGTGAGTTATTCTCGCGCAGTGCCTCGCGACGGACGCCATTGGCGTTGACCTGGAACAGGTAATCGTTGCGCTTGCTGTTGAAGCTGTCGAGCGTTACCCAGAAGCGATCGTCGGAGAAAAACAACTTTCCCTGGATGAGTTGCAGCGCCTGGATCGCCGCGGGATTACTGTCCCGGAGGTCCGCGGCGATGTACAGATATTCGTCGTCGTACATGACGCGCACGACAGTCCGCTCCGTAGGCGCGGCACCGTCCGTCGGCACCGTCTGGTGAAAATCGTCGATGATGGCGGCGTGCTGCCATGCTTCGTCGTCGAGCAGCCCGTCGATGACGGGCGATGAATCGGCACGCGAAATCACAAACGATTTTCGCTCGCTTTCGGTAAACGCGAGCGTGGATGTCGATAACAGCAGAAGCAGGCTGAGAGCGGCCTGCGTCAGGGTTCGGTAAGCCATCTGACCTCCCCATATTCAGTGACCATGCTCGGGGTAGGACAGGGGATCCGGCGCCGTGTTTTACGTCTTGCGACGAGGCGTTATCTGGCTGCGATAAAAGGGGTCAGAGACCTTTTTTTGCTAGCTGACGAGGAGCTGTAAATTGCGCTTGTAGCTGCGGCTCAATTTCAGCTCGCGACTGTTGTCGAGGGTCAGGAAGTACTCGCCGTTGCGGTGTGGTCGCAAGGATCGTACGCGCTTGCGATTGACAATTGTCGAACGGTGCACGCGCACGAATTTGTCAGGGTCGAGAATTTCTTCGAGACGCTTCATCGTGCCACGTAGCACGTAGGTGTCGCCTTCGGCATGCACGCACATGTAGTCGCCCGCAGCGTCTATCCAATCGATGGTGTGAATTGGCACATTGACTGTCTCGCCGCTGTCGCGAATAGCGAGGCGTTCGGGAAAGGTGCTCCTCGATGCCACGGCTTCCGCGATAGCGCCCTCGAGCGTCAGCTCGCGACCGGTAAGTTCGCAGACGAGTTTCAGCAGCTTGGTCCTGTGCTGGAAGGCGAGCTTTTCGTCGCGCGCCTGGCGAGCGCGCTCGATGGCCTCTGCGAGCCGCTCATCGTTGATCGGTTTCAACAGGTAATCCAGCGCATTCGCTTCGAAGGCCTGCAATGCGAATTCGTCGTAGGCCGTAACGAAAATGACGATCGGCATGTCGCTGCCGGACAAACGGCGCAGCACCTCGAAACCGTTGATGCCAGGCATCTGTATGTCGAGAAAGACAATGTCGGGCGATTGTTCACGTACGGCGTCGATCGCCTCGCGGCCATTGCGGCTCTGGCCGCAGATTTCCACGTCATCAAACTTTTGCAGCCGGATCTCCAGACCGCGCCGCGCCAGTGGTTCATCGTCAACGATCAGTGCTTTCAACATCGTCGGTCTCGTAGGGAATGTTGATGGTGATAATCAGTCCGGTTGGCTCGTTCGGCGCCAGCGTGAACGCCTGTCGGTCACCATAAAACTGCTGCAGTCGCGCGCGCGTGTTCTTCAATCCTACGCCACTGGACTTCTGCTTGCTCTTGCTATTGCCCATGCCGGGCCCTGTATCGGCGAGCTGCAGCACCAGCACGTCGTCTTGCAGTTTCGCCGAAATCCGAAGCGTACCGCCATCCTCGTTCGGCGTGATGGCATATTTGATCGCGTTTTCGATCAGAGGTTGCAGTATCAGGCTGGGCACGAGACCGTCGAGCGCGCGTGACTCGAGTTCTTTCTCGATGATCAGCCTGTCACCGAAGCGTACCTTCTCGATTTCGAGATACAGATCCAGCGCATCGAGCTCGGATCCCAGTGTTACGCGCTTCATCGGGTCGTTGTCGAGCGTGTAACGCAGGAAATCGCTCAGCCGACTCACCGCGAGATTGGCGGTCTCATTCGCGCCGTCAAGAATCAGGGTTGAGATCGCGTTCAGGGTGTTGAACAGAAAATGCGGGTTTAGCTGGTAGCGGAGCATCTTGAGTTGTGCCTGGTGCGCCGCCGCGGTGGCTTTGAGCGTCTGTTCGGTCTGTTGTTGAAGCTGCTGGTAGTACTTGATGCCGAAGTACAGGCCGCTCCAGCAAAGCAAGATGTAGAACGAGCCCAGGACACCGCCAACAAAGTCCATGAAATGCTCGGGCTGCCAGTCGTTCTTGACCCAGTCGTAGTAGAGCACGTTGTGCAGCCAGCGCCAGCCGAGCGCAACGACATACGATGTCAGGAGGGTCCCGGCCGCCAGCACCGCGGGCGGGCGATTCCACAGACGTTGGTATATCGACCGCATCGGCAAAGTGACGATGAATCCCGCGACCGATATCGCGGCGATGACCGCAAAATACGATTCGGGCTTCTCGCGTGCCACGGCCCCGAGCCAGGCTGTCAGGGCGTAGCCGACCCAGCCCCCGATGTTGAGGATCC
>DAOWGY010000363.1 GCA_030641695.1 Gammaproteobacteria bacterium | reverse complement strand
CCTGCATGTTGAACGACCTTCCTGTGCGCCGGATGTGCGGCACTTTCGACGCGTCATGCGCACACTCGGGGTACTGCAGCTCGACTACGTCAACGTTTTGATTCCCGCGCACTACCTGGTGGTCTGGTCGCGACTCGGCGCCTTCGATCGCCGCCGCTTCGACCGCCATATTTACGGCAACGGTGATTACACCGAGCAGTGGGCCCATGAGGCATCGGTTGTACCTGTCGACGCCTGGCCATTGCTCGGGCACCGGCGCAATGAGTACGAGCCATCGCAACACAACCCGATCCGCAAGCTGCGTAACCGAGACGACTATCTGGCGGGCGTTTTGGAGCAAGTGCGACGCGATGGTGCATTGACCGCTTCCGATCTGCCACCTGTACCTGGCCCGAAGCGCAAGCCCGGAGACTGGCACCGCTCGATTCCGCGCTGGGCGCTGGAATTTCATTTCTCACGTGGCAATCTGGCCGTCGCAAATCGCTTGCCGAATTTCCAGCGCGTCTACGATCTCCCCGAACGCCTCATACCCGAGAAGCACCTGGCGCTGATGTTTTCGAGAAATCAGGCAGAGCGTGAGATGTTGCGACGCGCTTCGATCGCGATGGGCGTTGCCACGTCGCGTGATCTTGCCGATTACTTCCGTCTGTCACCAAAAGATGCAGCACCGCGTCTCGCGGAGCTGGTCGAGGCCGGCGACTTGTGGTCGGTTGACGTCGAAAACTGGAAGGAGCCCGGCTATCTTTCTTCGGCGGCCCGCATGCCCAGGTCCATTGGCGGTGCATGTCTGCTGTCGCCATTCGACCCCGTCGTTTGGTATCGCCCCAGGGCCGAGCGACTGTTCGACTTTCACTACCGTATCGAAATCTACGTGCCACAGGAGAAGCGCAAGTGGGGCTATTACGTGCTGCCGTTTCGTGTCGGTGATCGCATTGTTGCTCGGGTCGACCTCAAGGCAGACCGTAAGGCGCGGCGCCTGCTGGTACTCAAGGCTCACGAGGAACCGAATATTGCGAGGCTCGAATGTGCTGAGCGGCTCGCTGGCGAGTTGACGTTGCTCAGGGACTGGCTCGCGCTTGACACGATACGGGTATCCCGCAACAGTAACTTCGCGCGTGCACTGGCATCCGCACTAAAGCACTGAAACAGGGAATCAGCCATGGCGAAACAGGGCGTCATTGACCTGCTCATCGATCCGGCGACCCGGGATCTGGGCGAATTTACGGTGCGCCGCGCGCTGCCGGACAAGCGGCGTCAGCGAGTCGGGCCCTTCATCTTCTTTGATCACATGGGGCCGGCGGAGTTCGCGCCAGGCACGGGTGTCAATGTTCGCTCGCACCCGCACATCGGGCTGGCGACCGTCACCTATCTGTTCGAAGGTGAGATTTTGCATCGCGACAGCCTCGGCTATGTTCAGGCGATCCAGCCTGGCGCCGTCAACTGGATGACAGCGGGCCGCGGCATCGTTCATTCGGAGAAGGTGACCGATGAGATCATGGCGAACGGTCAACGGCTGCACGGCCTGCAGATCTGGGTCGCATTGCCGACAGAGCACGAAGAGATCGAGCCGGGTTTCCAGCATTACGATGCGAACGACATCCCGTCAACCACCGTTGATGGTGTCGAGATTCGTGTCGTCATCGGGTCGGCTTTCGGTGTGACGTCGCCCGTGACAACTCAGAGCGCAATGTTATACGTCGAGGTCAATCTCGAGCCCGGGCAAGAGGTCGCGATCCCCGACGCCGAAGAACTCGGCGTTTACATCGTCGAGGGCAGCGTTGCCGTCAACGACGAGTTTGTCGACAGTGGAGTTTTCGCTGTGCTTGCGAGCGGTGCGACCGGGTCCGTCATAGCCGAAGCGAAATCGAAGATCATGTTTTGCGGTGGCGACGCGCTCGAGGGCGAGCGTATCATTTGGTGGAACTTCGTCAGTAGTTCCCGGGAGCGTTTGCAGCAGGCCAGGGTGGACTGGCGAGACCGCAACTTCGACGACGTGCCCGGTGAGACCGATTTCATTCCGTTACCGGATCGATAGGCGCTCCAACACACTCTTGAGTCCTTGTTGGAGCGGTTCTGGAACCGCGACTGCGATTGGCCCGAATCGCGCCTCGAGAGGCGCTCCAATAGAAACGGCGGCCTTTGGCCGCCGTTTTGCAGATGGTCGGGGGACTAGTTGCTGTCCTGGCGCTCGCGATGGTGCTTGCCGCCGTCGCCGCGATCGCCGCGGTGCCCATGAAAATGATCACGTGCAGTGGCGCGATCTTCCTCGGACATTGAGTCCCACCGTCGCCGCATCTCCTCGCGCCTGGCCTGCATGTCTTCGTCGGACATGGACTCCCATCGTTGGCGCATTTCTTCGCGCTTCGCCTGCCTGTCTTCGGCGGACATCGAATCACGGCGGGTTCTCATCTCTTCGCGCATCGCGGCACGTTGCTCGTCGCTCATCGCCGCACGCTCCGCGCGCCATTCCTCGCGCTTCGCCTGGCGCTCTTCATCAGACATGCTATCCAGGTACGCTGACCTTTCCTCGGGGCTGAGATTCTGCACGTCAGACAGCGACTGTGCCTGCAGTCCAAGGGGCAGCAGCAACGCGGCAATTGCCAGGTAGCGGGTAAAGTAAACTCTGCTCATACGAATAACTCCTGCGTCGATAATCGATATTGCATTTCACCGCAAAGACGGCGTTCACCCTGTTAACGTTACAACTGCCACCTGGTTGACAGGATAACGGTATTTTCGGCAACAGGCGGTTCTCGTGAGCTGTCGAAGCGTGTCGATTTTGTGTATTTTGCGTCCTTTCATATCACAGGTTTTCGAGACCGATGCCAAAACGCGCATACCTGCTGGTCATTCTCGCCGTATCACAGTTCCTTGCGGGCTGCGCGGGAACGCCGGAGCCGCGGCTCATGCCTATCGGCGAGGCAATTCCTGCCGGCGTCGGTCTTGCGGGGCGTTGGCAATTGCAGGGCACGGGAGACAAGGCGGCCAGGCAAATCAGGAATGCGG